>CAZACE010000032.1:2781-10360 GCA_964483255.1 uncultured Oscillospiraceae bacterium | reverse complement strand
GAGCTCCACATCCGGACGCTCGCGATAGGTACGCATGCCGGTGTTTTCACAGATTGCCTTTTCAAGCATATCGACATAGCGCATATTCGCGGAAACGAGCTTATCGCCCATTGCCGTCACAATGCGGAAGCGTTTGCCCTCCGTCTCCTCATACGGGAAACGATCCAGCCAGCTGCCGGTCGCCATCAGGCGCTTAATCGCATCGTTGACGTCCGCAACCGGCTTCATCTGAAAGAGCACGCTGAACGTCTGATGAACAAACGGCATCGCAGGCTCGCGCACGCTGCGATACAGCGCCGCACCAGGCACAATGCGCTCCACAGCAACGCCGCCTTCTTTGCGCAGCATTGCTTCTACAGACTTTTCAAGGCCCTGAACAAACGTAGAAAAATAAAGCTTTTTCATGATTTATCTATCCTCTATGGTCGCTCAATTCACGGATGCGTCTTCTGATAATGCAGCAGCATCCGGAAGTATGCATCGCCGTAATTATAAAGCAAATTCTCTGAAACCATGCGCAGCAGACGATCCCCGCTGCACCATTTTACCTCGCTGACCTCTTCTTTCTGCAATGTAAAGGACTCCGCCGGACAATCCAGTCGGATGGTAAAGACATTGCAAAAGGAATTGGAGCGGCGAAGACAGGCAATTCTCTTGATTTCCTTTTCATCCGCACGATAACCCAACTCTTCGTAGAGTTCGCGCATCACAGCAGTCACCGCATCCTCTCCGGCAATTGCAGAACCTCCGGTAACTGCCCAGAATCCCGGCTTCCATTGCACATTCATTGACCGGCGCTGAATAAGAAACTCTCCGCGGCTGTTGATCGGCCAGATATGCACGCCCAGATGATACATCCCCGGCGGCACTTCTTCGCCCCTCAGCATCGTGCGCCCCGTCTTTCGACCGCTGGCGTCATACAGATCCCAGATTTCAGCCGACATAGGATTCTCCATTCACTGCCTCAATACGTCTGACGATGGACGCTACCGTCTTTTCAATCTCGCATCCTGCGGCATCAAATACGATGTCCGCTTCCTTTTCATAAAGGGGAATGCGCTCCAGGTACAGATCATGCAGAGACTGGCCTTTGCGCAGCGTTACCCCGCGCGTTGCAAGATTCGAAAGCCGCCTTTCAATTTCAGCATACGGCAGACGGATATAAACCACCAGGCCATTCTCATGCAGATGCTGCATCGCCCGTTTCCCGTAGACAACGCTGCCGCCGGTTGCGATCACCGTCTTATCCCAGGTAAAGCCAAGAATCGCTTCTTCCTCTCTCTTAAGAAAATCGTCAATACCGATCTCCTCAATGATGCGCTGAAGCTTTTTGCCTTCTCTCGCCTGGAAAACAACGTCCGTATCCACAAAGTGCATGCCCAGCGCCTTGGCAAGCAAAACGCCAACCGTGCTTTTGCCGCAGCCCGGCATACCGATCAAAACGACATTGGCCAAATGCAAATCCTTCTCTCCACAAAAAATCCCTGTGTATTTTATCCTAAAAATGATCATTTTTCAAGTGCTTCTTATGTTTTCATAAAAAAATACGAAGATTGAAATGTTCCCCATGAAATATGACGTTGCTATTGCATAATATACCAACTTGATGTATAATTATTCGCATCTGATTCGTTGTAAGGAGGCATTCGAATATGGATCTCATGCAATACACGGCCAAGGAGCCTTTCACACAAAAGCATCTTCTAACCCTGCAGGATTGGAGCGAGGACGAAATCTATCAGTGCCTTTCCCTCGCTGTGAAACTCAAGGCCATGCAGAAACGCGGCGAAAAGCAGACCTGTCTTTCCGGCAAGACTTTGGCGATGATCTTTGCCAAATCTTCTACCCGCACTCGCGTTTCCTTCGAGGTTGGCACTTACCAGCTCGGCGGCAGCGCGCTCTTCCTCTCTACGGCGGACATCCAGCTCGGCCGCGGCGAACCGATCAGCGATACGGCGCAGGTTCTCTCCCGCATGGTGGACGGCATCATGATCCGTACATTCAAGCAGAGTGATCTGGAAGCGCTCGCCAAGTACGGAAGCATTCCAATCATCAATGGTCTGACGGACGAATTCCATCCCTGCCAGGTTCTGGCAGATCTTCTGACCATCTATGAAAAGAAGGGCACGCTCAAGGGTCTCAAGCTCGCATTCGTCGGCGACGGCAACAACATGGCACATTCGCTGATGATCGGCTGCTCGAAGCTGGGCATCGACGTTTCTATCGCCAGCCCTGACGGCTATAAGCCCAGCCCGATCTACACGGCCTGGTCCGTGGCTAACGCCGAGGCTCATGGCAGCAAGGTGACCATCTGTTCCGATCCGCTGGAAGCCTGCAAAGACGCCGACGTCCTCTATACCGACGTTTGGGCCAGCATGGGTCAGGAAGGCGAAGTCGATGAGCGCAAGAAGGCGTTTGCCGGCTATCAGATCAACGCCGAAGCGCTTGCTGTAGCCAAGAAGGACTGTATCTTCCTGCACTGCCTGCCCGCTCATCGCGGCGAAGAAGTCACTGCCGAAGTGATCGATGGCAAGCACAGCGTCGTTTTTGATGAAGCTGAAAACCGACTGCATGCGCAGAAAGCCGTTATGGCGCTGCTTATGGGCGGCGGGCACGCCTGATTAAATTGTGCTTGACAACCATATATATACGGAACTATAATAAACCCACAATTCAATGACCGCTGGGGGCGCGTAACTGCTGAGATGGCCGTAAGGCCTGTCCCTTTGAACCTGTTGTAGATAATCCTACCGTAGGGAAGCGACGATACTTGTTTGATCAAGGACGCAGCTTTTCTAAAAGCTGCGTCCTTTTTTTAAGCGGCCTGCGAATTGAAGCTTTATGAAAGGAGTCATCCCCATGTTCCAATTCGCAGAAATTTCCCTGACCACCTGGGCCATCCTTGCAGGACTCGTCATTTTTGGCGTCGTGCTCTATGTCATGACGCACAATCGACAGAAATGGACGACGCGCATGATGGCCAATGCTTCTCTGTGCATCGCGCTCGCCTTTATTCTCTCCTATGTCAAGCTTTATGAAATGCCGCAAGGCGGCAGCGTGACGCTTGCCTCCATGCTGCCCATCTTTATGTTCGCCTATGCCTATGGCGTAGGGCCCGGCATGATGATCGGCTTTGCATATGGTCTTCTGCAGTTCGTTCAGGGAGGCTGGTTTGTCCATCCCATGCAGTTCCTGCTGGATTATCCCCTTGCGTTCGCCATGCTTGGCTTTGCCGGCATCTCGAAGAAACTGCCTGACAACTGGGGGCTGCTCCCCGGCATCCTCCTGGGCGTGCTGCTGCGCTTTGTGTGCGCGTTCCTCACCGGCATCTTTTTCTGGGGCGATGGCGCAGGCGAGCAAAATGTTTTGGTTTACTCTGCTGTATACAACGGCACATACCTGATTCCTGAAACAGCCATCTGTCTGGCGCTTTCCATGGTGCCCCAGATCCGCAGGCTTGCAAGACAGCTTTCGCTGACCAAATAAGACGAAAAGCCGCTTTGGAGCGTCTGTTTTCTTTCGGTCAATTGTCTGCGCTGCCCGGCTATGCTATAATATACGCATAGTTCATCCATAAAGGAGCATTCACATGGCCAGCAACCGAAGCCGCAGTAGAAAAGAGAGCAGTAAAATCGCATTTTGCGGCCTAATGGTCGCGCTTTCCGTCGCGCTTATGCTCACTGGCGGCTTAATCCCCATCGCCACATATTGCGCGCCGATGGCAGGAGGTATTCTGCTTCTTCCCATCCTGCTGGAATATGGCAAAAAAGCAGCATGGACGGCATACGCCGCCGTCTCCCTGATTACGCTGCTGCTTGGCGTCGACAAAGAAGCCGCTTTCTTCTATCTGTTTCTGGGGTACTACCCTTTGCTCAAATGGGAAATCGAGCGAATTAAAAACCGCCGGCTGCATTTGCCATGTAAACTGCTTGTTTTTAACGTCGCTGTCATCGCTATGTATCTGATTCTGGGTTTCCTGCTCAGCATGCAGGCCATCATTCAGGAATTCACGCAGATGGGCGCAGTTCTTATGATCGTTTTTCTGGTCATGCTCAATTTCTGTCTCCTGCTTTATGACAAACTCCTCTTCCCGATGATTTACCTCTATGCCAACAAGATTAAGCCCCGCCTGCGCTTCCTTCATTAAATCCATAACATAAAGAGCAGCTGTTCTAGCTGCTCTTTATGTTATGGCTGCAAACGAAATCAATTCAGCTTCGGGTACTGCGGCATCAGCGTCGGATCAATCAGATCGCTGCGGCCAACACCAATGATTTCGGTCGTCGCACGCGCACTGGTCTTTCCGCCGTCATATTTGCCGATACGGGAGATCTGATTGCCCATGAATGTCATAACAGCCGTCTGGCCGCCATCGAGATTCAGCGCCTCCTTGCAGCCGGCATCAAGCATATGCTGAGCAAGGAATCCGACCGTCACACCGGTGCTGACATTACGGATGCGCCCTTCGGCAAGGATCGCATAGTAGTGACCCGGCTCGATCATGCCGATCGCACAGCGCGGCTGTTCCGTCTTTCCGTTCACCATTTCATCAACAAACGGATTTATCTCGCCGTTTCTAACCAGATACGGTCCAAAGGAGAACACATCCACGGCGCCGCGCAGCAGGTATTCCTCGGCCGTCAGTTCGTCGGATTGATAGACGCCCCAGCTGCCATCTTCATACATCGCAAGGGTATCCAGATTCGGGAATTGACTGCGATTGGCCTTGGGTACACGTTGGAAAAACACCTGTTTATCGCGGATTACCATACCCGTGATGGTTTTTCTGCCCATACGATAGGTATAGTAGTCAGTATTCATACCCCATACGACCTGATTCTCTCGTGCAATCTGCGCCGCCTGCACATGCTTGCTCTGCGGCTTTTCCGGATTATATAAGACCGCCCCCACCTGTTCCTTCTGCGGATCACAGAAGATGTGGGTTTCATACCAGGTCAGTACCTTCTCACTGTCGAACTTGCGATCCACACGCACGACAAGCGTCGGCGTAGCATAGAACCAGAGGCCTTCCTCCTCATTCTCATACACATACTCGCCGGAAAGCAAATATCCCTTTCCATCCTTCTCCTGCGTTTCATCCGGCCAGCTTACGGTTACCGCAGGCTTTTCATACACAGGATGCGGCGTAGGCGTCGGCGTAGGCACGGGACTCGGGGTCGGTGTAGGCGTTGGCGTCGGGCTCGGCGTGGGCGAAGGCGTGGGACTCGGCGTAGGCGTCGGACTCGGGGTCGGTGTAGGCGTAGGCGTCGGGCTCGGCGTGGGCGAAGGTGTGGGAGTCGGCGCAGGCGTTGGACTCGGGGTCGGTGTAGGCGTAGGCGTCGGGCTCGGCGTGGGCGAAGGTGTGGGAGTCGGCGTTGGCGTCGGACTCGGGGTCGGCGTAGGCGTCGGCGTTGGCGCGCGGGTCGGCGTCGGATTCGGCGTCGTTCCATCCGGGCGCGGCGTTGCCTTCCACTCGATGTTCTCGTAGAAATCGCCGCCGAAGTAGTCCTGTCCAACCGTCGTATAGGCAAGGCCGAACTGCGCACAGCTTGTCTCGCCCTGATCGGTCACAACAAAATCAGTCGTCTGCTGCGTCACATGCAGCTTATATGCTTCCTGCGCCAGCTGAAGGCCGGTTTTACCGCCCACGGACAGCAGCGGAACGTTCCAGTCCATGGTGATGGGATTATCCTTATACAGATGCAGGTACAGCTTCTTGACTTCCCATGTGCCATACTGCGCTGCAAGCTCTGGCAGATACGTCGGGTCATTGGCTCTGGGAACACAGTACTGCATGACATCCGCACAGAGCTTGTGTGCGCCATGGCCGTATTCGCCGTTTACGTCATGCGTAATGACAACATCAGGCTTATGCTTTCTGAGAAGCTCCGTTACAAATGCACGCGCATCGCTCTTGCGCCAGCGCTTATAGGCATCCTCAAGCTTGCTGGAATACGAATCGTAGAATTCACCGATCACCGGATAATTGCGAACGCCCATCGACCAAAGACCATTGAGCAATTCGCTGCGGCGGGTCGTATTGGAGTACGTCATATACGCCACAACGACATCCATGCCGCGCTCCGTATCATAGGTCGGAATCGTTCCACCAAAGAAGATCAGCTCGTCATCGGGATGCGCAGAGAGAATCAGCATATCCGCCTTATCAGGCGTCGGCTCCCAGCGCTGTACCCAGTCCGGGAGATCGCCCTCGGCAAACACAAAGACCTCATTGATCTTGAGCTTTGTGTTTTTTCCGGATGTATCAATCAATCGAAAATGTGTCTTTCCGCCAAGCTCCAGGAGCACATGATAATATTCTGTGCTGCCCTCAATCAGCGTCGTCCACTCTCCGCTAATCTCTTCCTCAATTGCCCAGCTTTTGGGCATATCGCCAAAGCAGATGTAAAGATACTCCGCTTTTTCTCCCTCAGGTGTCGTAAACTCGACATACGGATTACGCTGCTCGCGGCTGCTCCAGAATCCGGTGTATGTTCCGTCAAACAGATTGGTCGTGTATTTGCCTGCAGAAGTCAGGCTGCACTGCGCGGTAATATCCCGTGCTTCCAATGCATAAGCGCCGCTTGTGCATGCGCAGACAAGCGCCGCCAGCAGCAGGCATACAGCAATTTTTTTCTTCATCATGATTCACTCACCTGGAAAAAGTATAGGGATCTTCAAACGTACCGCTTCCGCCAGTGGGCACAAGGCCTTGCAGTGCGAGGCGGATCGCCGGGCGGCATCCTTCATTCATCACAACACAGCGGATGTATCCCAGATTGCCGTCAACCTTCGTACAGCGGGTTGCGTAGGGATAAGAAACGGACTGTGAACGCGTCCAATATGGGCTGGTTCCATTCTGATACTGGAACAGGCCGTTTTCAAGCGCATAGTCTGTGCCCCAGGCCTGACGATTCTTGGAAGAAGAAAAGCCCATTTCGCTGTTTTTCAGGTCATCTGCTGCGGCCAGGAATACCATGCCGAGCTCTTCGTCCGTCACAAGCATATCCTGCTCAATCTGCGTGAATGCCTGATCCTTAAAACAGATTTCGGCGATATGCACACGGCCCAGGCGTTCCTTCGCCTTGAGCGCATCCTGCTCATCCTTCGAAATCGGATTGCCTTCAAACGGTCCGTTGAGCAGAGCAAACATTTCCGTCTGGTTGAAGGCCGCATCAAAAGCAATATACTCGTTGTCATCCGGATGGACGCGATTATTAAAGAGAATATACTCGCTGAGCAGATAGGCCTGCATATCATCCACATTCAGCACGCGCCAGAGAATCGGACGGACCGTACCATCGGCCTCCTGCGGGAATTCGCCCAGCTGAATATACTGATATCCCTGCTTTTTATCATATCCGCGCAGCGCAAAACCCTCTGCAAAGGCACATGCCGAAAGCATCAGTGCGAGCGTGAGCATACATGCAACAAGCTTTTTCATACACGCTTTCCCCCAAAGATCAAAACAGTTCAGATGTTACAATATCAGAATTTCGCTGGACTGTAAAGCGTTTTAGCAAAAAAGAAAGCGAAACGGATACAGAAGCTTCATTCTGTATCCGCATTCACATTCATT
>CAZACE010000032.1:0-2771 GCA_964483255.1 uncultured Oscillospiraceae bacterium | reverse complement strand
CAAAAGCCTGACAAGCTCATCCGAAAGCAAACAGAACTGTTCAATTGTGAGCGCTTCAGCGCGGCAATGCGCGCTAAGACCCGCCGCTTCGAGCGCAGCAGCAGCCTGATCTCGATCGATTGGGAAGCTTGCGATCAGATTGTTCACAAGCGTCTTACGGCGCATGGCAAACGCTCCCTTGATCAGCCTGAGCAGCAGCGCTTCATCTGAAGCTTCCCACGGCTTCACCTCATGGCGCTCAAGCACCATGAAGCTGGAATCCACCTTCGGCGGCGGATTAAAGCAGGCTGCCGGAACATCCAGCGCACGTGCAACCTCACAGAAATACTGGCAGAGAATTGCCAGCGGACCATATCCTTCATCACCCGGACGGCTGAGCAGCTTGTCGCCCACTTCCTTCTGGATCATGACGGCAATAGACTTTGCCTGCGGCAGCGTCAGCAAAAACTTCGTGAGCACATCCGTGGTAATATAATACGGCAGATTGGCTGCAACGCGAAGCGAGCAATCGTCACCGAATTGCTCATTTACCAGTGCATTCAGATCCGTCTTCATGACGTCGCCCTGAATCACGCTGGCATTTTCGCAGTGCTCAAGGGTTACCCTGAGGATCGGCAGCAGCGTCGGATCGATTTCCAAAGAAACAATCTGCTTCGCCCTTTTGGCCAGCGGTTTTGTCAGGGCGCCAAAGCCAGGACCAATCTCCAGTACGCAGTCCTCCTGCGTGACCAGAGAGAGATCTGCCAGCTGCTCAAGCAGCGTTTCGTCCTCAATAAAATTCTGCCCAAGGCTGTGTTTGTGATGGAATTCACCGCTGTGACCATGTTTTCTTTGCTTCAAAACCTGTTCCTCCTGCCTGCTTACTTGACCAATTCGGCAGTCTTATCATTCGTCTCGGCCACGATGTAATGCGGACGGCGCTTGACCTCCAGATACGTTTTGGCCATATACTGTCCCATAATACCCATACACAGCAGCTGCAATCCGCCCATAAACAGAATGATACAGGCTGTAGACGCCCAGCCGGCAACCGGATCACCAAAGAGGATTCTGCGCACAACGATAAACAGGATTGCAGCAAAGGAAACTATCGTCAGAAATAGACCCATCAGCGAAGCGATGGACAACGGCGCCTGAGAGAAATTGACAATACCGTCAATCGAATACTTGAACAACCCCCAGAAATTCCACTTCGTTTCGCCCGCAACGCGTTCAACGTTTTTATAAGGAAGCCACTTTGTTCTGAATCCGATCCAGCCAAAGATGCCCTTCGAGAAGCGATTGTATTCACACATGGCGACGATAGCGTCGACCATCTCCCGCTTCATCAGGCGGAAATCCCGCGCACCATCGACAATATCCGCATCGGAGATCTTGTTGATGATCCGATAGAACATGCGCGCAAAGAACGAACGGATCGGCGGTTCACCCTCGCGGGTCACACGGCGTGTCGCCACGCTGTCGTACTCCTGAGTCTCCAGAATCTCCACCATTTCAGGCAGCAGAGAAGGCGGATCCTGCATATCCGCATCCATGACAGCCACATAATCTCCCTTTGCATTGCAGAAGCCGGCATACATCGCCGCCTCCTTGCCAAAGTTGCGGGAGAAGGAAAGATACTTCACGCGAGAATCCTTCAGCGCAAGCTCACGCATAATGGAAAGCGTGCGATCCTTGGAGCCGTCATTCACCAGCAGCAAGGATACATCGTAATTCTCCAGAGATTTCGCCACTTCGCAGACAGCCTCATAAAAAATCGGCAGAGAAGCCTCTTCATTGTAACAGGGAACAATCAGCGTAATGCTCTTCTTCATATGATCAAATCCTTTCGATCATTTGCATAAAATCATATCTTATTCTTTCACATCCGACGGGAAAAGTCAATAATTCTGACATATAAATCGCCCAGACATATCTGTCCGGGCGATTGCATATCCATATTTTGAAAACTCGACGAGAAGAATCAGTCGTCCTCTTCCTCGTCCTCCGGCAGTTCGCCGTTGTGATAGACGTCCTGAACGTCATCCAGATCATCGAGCATTTCCAGCATCTTCTGGATCTTGGCAAGCGTATCCGGATCGGTGATCGCATTGGTATTCTGCGGGATCATCGTGAGCTCAGCGCTCAGGAAGCTGTAGCCCGCGCTCTCCAGATTCTCACGAACAGCAGAGAAATCCGAAACCTCAGTCGTCACCTCGAAGCTGTCGTCCAGCGCCTGAATGTCAGAAGCGCCAGCGTCCAGCGCCGCCATCATGACCTCATCCTCATCCATACCCGGCTTACGCTCGATCACGATCATGCCGACCTTGTCGAACATATAGGAAACGCAGCCATTGGTGCCCAGAGAACCGCCGTTCTTATCAAAAATATGACGGATATCGGAAGCGGTACGGTTTCGGTTGTCGGTAACCGTAGAAACGATCACTGCCATACCGCCCGGCGCGTAACCTTCGTACTGGATCTCCTCGTAATTGACGCTGCCGATTTCGCCGGCAGCCTTCATGATGGAGCGCTTGATATTGTCGTTGGGCATGTTATTGGACTTCGCCTTTGCAATGATATCGCGAAGCTTGCCATTGACGGCCGGATCACTGCCGCCATCGCGAACAGCAATCGCGATCTCACGTCCGATCTTCGTAAAGATCTTGCCGCGCGCAGCGTCAGCCTTGCCCTTTTTATGCTTGATATTCGCCCACTTAGAATGGCCAGACATACAGAAAAACCTCCCGGTTGATTTTGCTACATCGGTCATTATAGCACGGCATTCGGTT
>CAZACE010000031.1:4243-10841 GCA_964483255.1 uncultured Oscillospiraceae bacterium | reverse complement strand
CGTCGCTGTCCTGGAAGACCATGCCGTAAAACGCGCCGGCCTCCTCGCCGGCGGCTTCATGCAGGGCGACGGCGGCCTCGAGCATATGGCCGGCGCAGTAGAGCTCATGGCATTCCAGCAGGTTTGTCCAGCGTGGAATCTGATCCTGCACGGTAAAATAGGTATTCAGATAGCCATCATCCTGCTGGGCGCGGCCAATGAGCGCGACAATTTCGCAAATGCGCGCGCGAAGGGCCTCGTCCGGCTTGATGGAAAGGGAATAGGCGGCGGCCTCCAGCCACTTGGCAACGTCGCTGTCCTGGAAGACCATGCCGTAAAACGCGCCGGCCTCCTCGCCGGCGGCCATGCGGAAATTGCGGATGGCGTTGGATTTCTCTGCGCCTTCGATCTCGTCGCGCAGGATCTTTTCCATATAGGGAATGGTGACGTCCGTCATGAGCCTTTGGCGGGAAGACCAGAAGGCGTCGGATATCTTCACCTGAGAAAGCGGGATTTCGCGGAATCTGGATGCCATAGAACTACCTCCTGTGCCGAATGGCGTTATCGCATGTAGAAATACAGATCGGGAAGCTGTGCGTTTGCCTGAGGACAGCCGGCTTGACCGCAGCTGCCGCGGCAGACCATGCGCGGCGGATAGATGATGTGCTGGGGCGGCAGATCGGGCTCGTGAATGCGGCGGCGGATCAGCTCAATGCCGCTGCGCGCCATCTGCGGAATGTCATAGCTTACAGAGCAAAGCGGCGCTGGGATGGGGAGAATGCCCTGAATATTATCAAAGCCGACGATGGACATATCCCGGGGAATGGCATGTCCCTGTGCCTGCAGAAGGCTGACGGCGCGCCAGGCTTCCTCATCGCAGAAGACGAACACGCCGGTGACGCCGATCAGCCGCCAGCGCTCCAGCTGCTCCTGTGCTTCCTGCGTGGTGGGGCAATGGGCATAGAAGCCATTTTCTCTGGGCAGACCGGATTCCTCCAGCGCGCGATAGAAGCCGTGGATGCGCTGCTCGCTGGAGTATACGACGTCGAAGCTGCTCAGGAAGCCCAGACGCTTATGCCCGGCTTCGATGAGGTGGCGCGCGGCCAGATAGCCGCCCTGTTCGTCATTGCAGACAACATAGTCATCCTCAGAAGCGTCCAGATGGCGAGCCATGAGCACATGGGGCATACCCACAGCCTTGAGCCGCGCAATCGTTTTTGCTGAACCGGAGCAGGGAAACAGCAGAATACCATCCACCTGATAGCTCAGCGCGGTTTCCACGGCGTGCAATTCAAGATCCTCCTTGTCGCGCGAACAGAAGATCAGAATGGAATAGCCCAGCGCTGCGGCGGCGTTCTGGATGGCGTCGGTCATGATGCCGTAATAGGGATTGGACATGCCGCCCACGATCACGCCGATGGTCTTTGTGCGCCCGGAGCGCAGAGAAGAGGCGGCTCGATTGCGGATGTAGCCCATCTCATCGGCGACGGCCTTGATTGCTTCGCGCGTGGCGACGGAAATATCGCTCTTGTCCTTGAGCGCACGGGAAACGGTATTGACGGTGAAACCTGTGCGCTCGGCGATGTCCTGCAGGGTACAGCGATGCGGCTTTTCGCTCCTTGGCATAGGCTCCCCTCCTTTGTGAATATTGATGATCATCTCTATTTTACATGAACGTTCATGTCTTGTCAATTTGCATGTTGACATTTCACAAAGTACGTGGTATAATTTTCACAGATAAGAACATTAACGTTAATGTTACTTGATACTATTTGACAATCCGACCATTGGGCGGGATATCCCGCCATGCGCCGTTTTGGCGCATGTTCTGTGTGAATCGCAGAACAGTTTCATTGTATTTGTGAAGCATGGTCTATGCTTCTCAAAATAAAAAAGGAGGTTTTCGTTATGAAGAAAATCGTTGCTCTGGCTCTTGCGCTGTGCCTGATGGCGACTCTCGCCGTTGCGTCTGCTGAGCCGACCAAGCTGACCGCCTGGACGTTCATCGCCCAGCATCAGGAGTACTACGAGGGCATGGCTGAGAAGTGGAACGCTCTGCATCCCGATGAGCAGATCGAGATCGAAGTGACCACCCTTGGTTATGACGACATGCACAACAAGATGAAGGTCGCGCTCCAGTCCGATCAGGGCGCGCCGGATGCCTGCGACGTTGAGCTGGGTCAGTTCCCGAACATCCTGGCGTACAACGACAAGCTGGTTGAGCTCGACTCCTACATTGAGCCGCTGAAGGATCAGATCGTCGAGGCCCGTCTGCAGATCTACTCCAAGGATGGCCACTACTACGGCATGCCGCTGCACGTTGGCGCGATGGTCGCTTTCTATCGCGTTGACCTGCTGGAGAAGGCTGGCGTGGATTACACCGCCATCAAGACCTGGGACGACTGGTATGAGGCTGGTCTGAAGGTTAAGGAAGCCACCGGCGCCTGGATGGGCACCGTCGAGACTTCTACGCACTGGGTTGCCGGCCTGATGCTCGCGCAGCAGGGCACCGACTTCCAGGATGGCGAGAACGTGTTCGTGAACACTCCGGAACTGGCGAAGGTCGTCGACACTCAGAAGAAGTGGCTCGAGGCCGGCATCGCTGAGGTTTGCCCGGGCGGCCAGCCGGATACCGAAGAAGGCAAGGCCTACATCGCCAACAACGACATCGCTTCCGTCATCATGCCGTTCTGGTACATGAGCCGCTTCACCGGCGAAATCGGTGAGGTCCGTGCTGACCAGTACGTCGTCGCTCCCTGCCCGGTCTTCGAAGAGGGCCAGATCCGCTCCGTCGGCGCCGGCGGTACCGGTACTGTCGTTTACAAGAACGGCACCAACCCCGACCTGGCTGCCCGCTTCTTCACCTATGCGAAGATCTCTGACGAAGGCAACCGCTACGTTTGGGAAGTCCTTGGCTTCGACCCGGTCAACAAGGCTGTTTGGGAAGAGGAAGCCCTCATGAAGAACGAAGAGAACGTCTTCAACAAGTACTTCGTGGGCTACCCGGTTGACGGCCTGCTCCAGATCAAGGACGAAATCGGCGCGACGCTGTCCAACAGCCTCAGCCCGACCATCAACAACTACATCGACGTGACCCTGTGGAACGAAGTGTACGTTGACGGCGCTGACACCGCCGAGGCCCTTGAGGCTGCTCAGGAATCCATCGAGAGCGACCTGTTCTAATTGAACATAAGCTGACTGGATTCAGTCGCTGAGTATCTGCGGATGGGGGAGCAATCTCCCATCCGCTTCCTGCGTCTATCCTCCGCATGAGGGGGAGGGATGCTCTGCCAAACGGCAAGTTTTTGCGCCGCATATGGCGCTGAAGAAAGGGGACCTGCGGGATGCAAACCAAAACCATGACCCCGGTAACCAGCCGCAACAAGTGGAAGAAGACGGCGTATCTGCTCGTCATCTCTGCGCTGCTGCTGGTGCTCGGCCTTGCGGCCATGTTCAGCCTGGGCACTGCGTCCGTGCGCTTTGACAATGCGTATGACAACGGTGCCGATCTTTCTCCTTATTTCTTTGAGCCGCTGGCCGAAGGTGAGAGCTATTCCGCTATGCAGAAGGCCTGGCTTATGATCGCGCGCAATCGCATGGTGCCGATTCTGGCGGCCGTGCTGGTGTTTGTGCTTTTCGTTGCGCTCAATAAGGAACTGCTCTATTCCCAGAATGTAGCTCCGTATGTCTTCGTTCTGCCGTTCCTGATCACGTTTGCGATCTTCTTTGTCTATCCGCTGATCTCCACCATCCTGATGTCCTTCCAGGAAATCAAGGCCTCCGGCTCGGAGTGGATCGGCCTGAAGAACTATGAGAACATGTTCAAGAACAAGAATTTCTGGATTGCCGTGAAGAACTCCACGCGCTACATGGTCATCACCTGCGCGATCATGATTCCGATGCCGCTTGTTCTGGCATATCTGCTCAATACCAAGGCGATGCCCACGAAGTTTGCCGATTTCTTCAAGACTGTTTCCTACATGCCGGTTCTGTGTTCCGTCGTCGTTGCCGGTATCATCTTCCGCATGATGTTCTCCGAGCTGGACGGCGCGATGATGAACCAGGTTCGCGCGATGTTCGGCTTGGAGCCCATTGCCTGGCTCAAGGGCGAATGGACAGCGATGTTTGCGATGGTGTTGCTGTGTATCTGGCGCTGGACGGGCATGAACATCCTGTATTACATGGCTGGCCTCAAGTCTATCCCGGGTGATCTGTATGAGGCTGCCGATATCGACGGCGCAAATGAATTCCAGAAGTTCTGGCATGTCATCCTTCCGCTGCTCAAGCCGACTGCGATCTACGTCCTTACGATCTCCATCTACGCGGGTCTGTCCATGTTCACAGAGAGCTATATGATCTTCGGCAACAACAACTCGCCCAAGAACTATGGCCTGACCATCGTCGGCTATCTCTACCGCTACGGATTTGAGAAGGTTGACAAGTTCGGTTTCGCGTCTGCGGTTGGTCTGGTGCTGCTCGTCGGCGCGATGATCATTACCGTGGCGCAGCTGCTCGTCACCGGCACGATTCAGATTGGCAAGAAGGAGGAGAAGTAAGATGGCAAAAGAGAATAATGGTCGCAAGCTTCGTATCTCCTCTGTCGTGCTGGTCGTCATGTTTGCGATCATCGCCGTACTGCTCATGATTCCGCTTTACGCGCTGCTGCTGGGTACCTTCAAGGGCGGCGCGGAGCTGTTCGTCTCCGGCCTGAACCTCAACCCGACCCCGGAAAAGCTGCATCTGAATGCCTGGAGGTATCTGTTCCTGGGCGTGCAGAGTGACGGCAAGCTCAACCCGCACGATTACTTCATCTGGTATAAAAACTCCCTGTTCATCGTTGCCGTGCAGGGCGGCTTTACGCTGCTGCTGTCCTCCATGGTCGCTTACGGCCTTGCGAAGTATAGGTTCAAGGGCCAGAACGCGATGTTCCTGTGCGTGCTGCTGGTCATGATGATCCCGCTGGAGATCCTCATGCTGCCGATGTATTCCCAGATCAACACCATGGGTCTGCGCGACAGCTACGCGGGCGTTATGCTCCCGTTCCTGGTCAACATGAGTGCGGTCTTCTTCTTCAGACAGTTCCTGGAAGGCATTCCGGGTGACCTGCTGGACGCCGGCCGAGTGGACGGCTGCACCGAGTATGGAATTTTCTTCCGCATCATCATGCCCGTCATGCTTCCGGCATACGCCTCCATGGCGGTTATGGTCGGCATGGGCGCATGGAACGGCCTGCTCTGGCCGATGCTGGTCATCTCTGACATGAAGAAGTACACCATTCCGATCGGCCTGAACACCTTGTGGTCCCCGTATGGCAACAACTACGATCTGATGATCACCGGCTCCTGCTTCGCAATCATCCCGCTGCTGATCATCTATCTGTTCGCTCAGCGCTTCATCATTGAAGGCATGACTGCCGGCGCTGTCAAGGGCTAACCGGCTTGCGCCGGCGGCTCATCCGAAGGGGCTTGCTGGCGCTCTTTCGGGCAAGGCTGTGAGTTCGCGAAATCAATATCTGGTAAAGGAGATTTACACGATATGAAGAAAGCAACGATGATTCTCGACCGCGACTTCTCGATCGGAAGCATTGATCCGCGCATCTACGGTTCTTTCATCGAGCATCTGGGTCGCGCCGTCTATGGCGGCATCTATGAGCCGGGCCATCCGACGGCGGATAAGCACGGATTCAGGCGCGACGTGATGGAAATGGTGAAGAAGCTGGACGTTCCGGTCGTTCGCTATCCGGGCGGCAACTTTGTCTCTGGCTTCAACTGGGAGGACAGCATCGGCCCGCGCGAAAACCGTCCGCGCCGCCTGGATCTGGCCTGGTTCACCACGGAGACCAACGAGGTTGGCCTGCATGAGTTTGCCGACTGGTGCAAGGAAGCGAATACCGAGCTGATGTATGCGGTGAACCTTGGTTCCCGCGGACCGGATGCTGCGCGCAACATCGTCGAATATGCCAATCACAAGGGCGGCACCTATTGGTCCGACCTGCGCATCAAGAATGGCGCGAAGGATCCCTTTAACATCAAGCTCTGGTGCCTGGGCAACGAGATGGACGGCCCGTGGCAGATGTGCCAGAAGACCGCTTATGAATACGACCGCGTTGCCAACGAAGCCGGTAAGATGATGAAGTGGGTCGATCCGTCCATCGAGCTGGTCGCCTGCGGTTCTTCCGCATATGATATGCCGACCTTCGGCGCCTGGGAGTATCAGATGCTCACGGAGTGCTACGATCAGATCGACTATGTCAGCCTGCATCGCTACTATGGAAACCGCACCAATAACACACCGGATTTCCTGGCGCGCAATATGGATCTGGATGGTTTTATCAAGACCGTCGTCTCCATCTGCGACGCTGTCGGCGGCACCAAGCACAGCAAGAAGAAGATCAACCTCTCCTTTGACGAGTGGAACGTCTGGTATCATTCCAATGAGCAGGACGAAGAGCTCAAGAAGAAGGATCGCTGGGGCGTGGCGCTCCCGCTGCTGGAGGATATCTACAACTTCGAAGATGCGCTGCTCGTGGGTGCGATGCTCATCACCTTCCTGCGCAACGCCGATCGCGTGAAGGTCGCTTGCATGGCGCAGCTGGTCAACGTCATCGCGCCGATCATGA
>CAZACE010000031.1:0-4233 GCA_964483255.1 uncultured Oscillospiraceae bacterium | reverse complement strand
GCCTCCAAGTATGGCCGCGGCACGGCGCTGCGTCCTGTCGTCAAGAGCCCGACGTACGATTGCTCCGACTATGAGCAGGTGCCGTTCGTGGATGCGACTGCGACGCTGGGCGAGGATGGCAGCGTGACCGTCTTTGCCGTCAATCGCAGTATGGAAGAGGACATCATGCTCGAGAGCGACCTGCGCGGCTTCGGCGATCTGGAAATCGTCGAGCACATCGTGCTCCATCACGACGACGTGAAGGCGGTCAATACTGAGGGCAATCCGGACAATGTTGCCCCGGCCAAGGGCAACGGCGGCATCATCGATGGCGGCATGCTCAGCGTCCCGCTGGGTAAGCTCTCCTGGAACGTTATCCGTCTGGCAAAGAAGTAATCCTCCAAAAACGCAAGGACGCTGCCTGATTCAGGCAGCGTCCTTTTGCGATGCTTCTTTAAACCGACGCGAAGCAGGGGTTCGGGGACGACGTCCCTGAGCAGGTCTTGGGGCGGCAGCCTTAACGTTCCCTTCGTTTCCGGTCAACCCATTGTGCAGCCGATGCGGCCAGGCTTCTTGTTTCCGCGGACGTATCCGGAGCGGTATTCCATGTTGATTTCGCGCAGCTCGCGGAGCCCCTCGATGTAATCCTCATACATCTCGTACAGGCCGGCGGAGCAGCCGTCGCAGGAGGCGTCCATCGCGCCGAGGGACTCGGCCACGATGCGCTCGCGCTCCTCGCGCGTGGTATCCTTGATCAGAATGCTCATGCTTTCCCTCCTTATGCGTCCTTGGGGCGCTTGCGCAGCAGATAATTGTCCAGCTTTTCCTTCATGTTCTCCGGTATCACGCGCTTCACCGGGCACTGGGCAGCATTGGACATCGCGAAGACAAACGTGCTGATGAAGTCGATGTCGGCAGCGAGCTGCGCGGCGCTCATGACTTTGAGCGTGTCGTAGCTGTTGTGAATGGTTGCGGTGTTGTTTGTCGCATTGCGTGCAAAAGAGACAGCGGGCACGCCCTTGTCCGCAAAGGGCGTGGAATCGGAGGAATAGATGTCCTGGCGCGCCTTGAGGGAGAAGCCCTCGATGGCGGCGAGGTATTCGATGTAATGCACAAGGCGCTCCTCGGCGGTGCAGATGGCATTGAACGGGCCCATGATCGAGCCGATCATATCCAGATTGACATTCAGCACAACCTTGGAAAGCTCGCTTTCGTGCGCAGTACAGTAGGCCTTTGAGCCGAGCAGACCGCGCTCCTCGCTGCCGCAGAAGATCAGGCGCAGGCCATAGCGGCGATTTTTGGCGGCGAGCGCCTGCGCGATGCCCAGCAGGCCGATGCAGCCGGACATGTTGTCATATGCGCCGGTGGAGAGCGACGTGGTATCGTAGTGGGCGGTGAGCACGATCCATTCGTCCGTCTCGCCAGGCAGCTCGGCGATCACATTGTGGGACTGACCCATGGTCTCATCCTGTGCAAGCACGATCTTTGCCTGCTTCGCGCCTGCGGCGACCAGGGCGATCGCGGATTTTGCGTTGATGTTCACGCCAGGAATCTTCACGCCCTCGCTCACATAGGAGCGCAGCTCGCGCTGGTCGATGTCCTCGTCGGCGTAGTTGGCGTTGCCGTCGTAGGTGATGAAGCCGACAGCGCCGTTTGCAAGCACGTCCTGATACTTCCAGTAGCCCAGATATCCATCGAGCAGGACGATCTTGCCCTTGCATTGGGTGAGCGCATAGGGCGTGAGTTCGGGCGCGTAATACAGCGGCGCTTCGATATCGCCATTGCCCGCGCATAAATAACCCTTGCAGGGAATCTCTTTGCCGTCTGCGATCAGAGAGGCGGTTTTGATCGCCGCCATCGGCACGGAAAATGCCTCGAGATGTGCACGCATGCCGAGCTTTTCGCATTCGGAAATCAGGTAGTTGGCGCAGCAAAGCTCCTGCTCGCTGCCGCCGGTGCGGATGTATGCGGTTTCATGCAGAATGCGGTCAATCTTAGCTATATTCATGGCTGTCGCTCCTTCGCTTGTAAATCGATGATCCCATTATACAATGAATCCGGGCGGGGGACAAGGCACGGCTTTCGCATTGACGCAAAGCGGGGATCTGCGCTACAATGATGAAAGAGAAACGAAGGGGAGAGCGGTTATGAGGAAATACGACGCGATTGTGCTGCTGGGCTATGGGCTGGATGAAAATGATCAGGCGACGCAGGAGCTGAAGCTGCGCGTGAAGGCGGCAGCAAAGGCATATCGCGAAGGATATTCGGATGTGATCGTCGCCTGCGGCGGCACGACTGAAGGACACAGGATTTCTGAGGCGGAGGTCATGCAGGCACTGCTGCTTGAAGAGGGCATTGCGCAGGATAAAATCCTGCTGGAAAATAAATCGCAGATCACCATTGAGAACATGCGCTTTGCCGCCAATGTGCTCGGCGGGGCAAAGGGCAGGCGCGTGCTGGTGGTCACCAGCGATTATCATGTGCGCCGCAGCGTGCTCACGGCGATGCGCGCGGGCTTTAAAGCGAAGGGATACGCCGCAGAGCTGCCGCATGACAGCGCGTGGCAGGAAAAGAAGAGCAAGGAACTGGCTTACACGGTGGATATGTTCCTTGGCTGGCAGGACGAGGGCAAGCGCCGTCCAAAGTGGACGTATACGCTCTTTGATTTTGTCTTTGGGAAAAAAGAAAAATAAGCATACCCCGGAGGAATCTGACATGAGCGAAATCGAAGAGGCAAAGAAGCAATATGCCGACGAGGCCGGGGCGTGCTGGGGAGACACAGCGGCGTGCATGTCCCGCACGATCAATGCATATTGCGCAAAAAGATGAGCGTCCATATTGACAGGAAAATCAGGCTATATTATAATAAAGTCAACTGAATAAGCAGTCTTTGAGAGATCTTCAGGGCAGGGTGCAATTCCCTACCGGCGGTACAGCCCGCGAGCCGTAATGGTTGATCCGGTGAAACTCCGGAGCCGACAGTATAGTCTGGATGGAAGAAGAGCAAATCTCCTTTGTGCGTATTTTGCTAAGCAAAAACGGCCCCTGATCGCTCAGCTTTCAGGGGCTGTCTTGTCGGTAAATATGCAAGGCGCAAAGCGCCGAAAGGAGAAAACCATGTCCCAGTCCAAGAGAAATTCGAGCGCCATGTTCAACCTGACCCGCTGCGGTCTGCTGTCCGCGATGGCCGTGATCCTGTTCTACATCGAGATCCCGGTCGTGGCGTTTTACAAGCTTGACCTGTCCACGCTCCCGGCGATTCTGGCCGGCTTTGCGATGGGCCCGATGCAGGGCATTGCGGTCATCATCGTCAAGAACCTTGTGCATATGCTCGGCACGAGCACGGCCTGTGTGGGCGAGTTTGCGGATATTCTGATGTCCTGCGCGTTCGTTATCCCGGCAAGCCTGTATTACCGCAGGCATAAGGATCGCAAGAGCGCGCTGGCGGCAATGCTCATCGGCTCTGTGACGATGGTTGTGGTCGCTGTGCTGGTCAACTACTTCATCCTCATCCCGGCGTATCAGGTGCTCATGAATCTGCCGCTCGAGGTGATCATCGGCATGGGTCAGAAGGTGTTTGGCTTCATCGATACCACGGTTGAGCTGGTGCTGGCGATCACCGCGCCGTTCAATATCCTCAAGGCTGTTGTGCTCAGCGTTGTGACGTATCTGCTCTATAAGCGCGTTTCTCCGCTGCTCCATCAGAAGGGCGGCCGCTGATCGCGTGCTTTTACTTGAAATAGGTGACGACCTTGTATTCTTTGCTCAGCAATTCTGAAAGAAAGACGCAGCGCCTGGGATTTGCCCTGGGCGCTTGTCTGCGTGTTGGCGACGTCGTGCTGCTTCAGGGCGAGATGGGTGCAGGCAAGAGTGTGCTCACGCGCGCGGCGGCCCGCGGCATGGGCGTAGAGGGCCCTGTGCCCAGCCCGACGTTCACCATTCTCAACATTCACGAAGGTACAGCCATGAAGCTGTATCACTTCGACCTGTACCGCCTGGAGGGCGAGGATGCGCTCTACGAGATGGGACTTGACGAGTTCATTCCCGCGCGCGACGGCGCTTCGCTGATCGAATGGCCGCAGATGGCTCAGGAGGCGATGCCTGGCGATCATCTGGCGATCGATATCCGCTACGCCCATGACGGCATGGCCCGGGAGCTTACCCTGACGCCCATGGGCGCGTTTGACGAAAAGAGGATCGAAGAGATTCTTCGTATGATGGAGGTCTGCCATGAATATCCTGATCATTGATACC
>CAZACE010000030.1:0-10875 GCA_964483255.1 uncultured Oscillospiraceae bacterium | reverse complement strand
GAACCTAGACAATACGAGTCAGAGTCGTAGGTGCTGCCGTTACACAATTCCCCAATATCTGTGCCGGAGCGTTCCGACGAAGTGTATTATATCGGACACGGCGAAGTTTGTCAATCACTTTTTTCAAAAATCGCAATTTTCTGCTGTTGTTTTCTGCTGTTCTGCTGTTTTCTGCTTTTGCGATCATGATCACAGAATGTGCAATGCGGCGATGATGGATAAGCCGGCGAAAACGCATAGAACGTAAAGCCTTGTGCACATGAAAAGCACGCGCTTTACGCCGAATACGCCGATATCCAGAAAGGGATACGGATAGGGGCTTCCTGTTTCCTCAATCATTCCTTTGAACCGCGCGCGAATGAAGATCAGGACGGCATAGCCAAGAGGCAGCATGGTCCAGTACAGCGCGTCCGGCGGCGAAAGCGCCTCTTTGTCCGGCGAACACAGCAGCCAGTAAATCAGCACGGTCAGCGGAACCAGATAGTGGATGATAAAATTGTCGGTGCATACGATCCTGAATGCCGCTGTGCGGGGCATGTTCCGCACGGCGGTACGCACGGCAGGATAGAGAAGCAGATGGAAAACGCAGTGCGTAAGCATGATGCACATCATCACGGCGAATTCGGCATGAGGAATCAGGCGATGCAGGCTTTTTGCGGCATATAGGCGCGGGGCTGCCAGTGCAAAATAGAGCAGCACGGCCAGATTGCTCACATTGGTATAGAAGCAAAAGAACTCCCTGCGGCCGCGTCCTGCGTAAAAATCCCTGTGCATGGTGATTCCAACGACGGCAAATACGACGATCAGCGCAGAAAGCAGGACGCCCAGGCGCGTATATGGACCGGTGATGGACAGCAACCCCAAACGCCTCCTTCGCAAGCTGATGGTTATCCTGCGAAGAAGGCGCCTGTTTTATGCGGCTGTGTGTCAAAAAAGCCGGGAAAGAAAGGCCAGCACAATCAGATGCGCCGGATAAAATGCATAAACAAACCAGCGAGGCAGATGCATACGGCGTTTCATGGGCAGACAGCAGAAGACGACTGCAGGAAGCGCGAAGATGCGCATGCCAAACGATTGGCCAAAGAACGTATATCCGACGCCGTTAGACCAGACGATCATGTAAGCGCAGAGCAGCACGAGCGCCGCCGGTTGGTGTTCACACAGTGCGTAGAAGAGGATGATCAGCCGGATGCCGCCCAGACCATAATCCAGATCGGAGGAAAAGCGCGCACAGAGGATATAAACAAACAGCGCCAATACCCACCTGCGATTGCGCAGCGCAGTCAGAATACATAGCCCCAGAAAGAGCGTGAGAAGGATGCTGGGTTTTTGCCAGCTGTTTATATAGAAGGCATGCAAAGCGCCGAGCGGATTATCGAAAAAGGAAACCGAAAACATAGCGCTGTTTGCGTGATCCAGCCCCAGCGCGTAGAGCGGCTGAGAGACAAGCGCCAGCAGCGCAATGCGCGAGAGATAACGGATAGGATCACCCGTATAGACTGCGCCGACCGCGATGCTGTATGCAAACATCGGAAATGCCAGACGGCCAATCAGGCGCATCTCGATGATCTGGGGAAAGAGCATTTTGCCCGCATGATCAATCAGCATGCTCAAACAGGCAAGCAGTTTGATGAGATCGGTATTCTGGTTGGTCTTCACGACGGTGGGGCGGATGAAGGAAGTCAGCCAGTCGGCGGCTTCATTGCGCAATCTATCGAACATAATGCCTCCTGATGAGGGAATTTCTGCTCCTCAGTATAGACGTCTCGGGCAAAAAGTCAAGACTGAAACACTTCCTTAATATTTATCTGATATACTATCTCTGATTGAGAAGTTTCCGGCAGGCAGCTGCGCTGTCGGATAGGGAGGAATACCATGGTTCATGTGCTCGTCGTTGAAGATGATGTGAAGCTTAACCAGATCGTCTGCTCCAGCCTGAATAACGCAGGCTATACCGCCCATGGATGCCTGAGTGCGCAGGAGGCGTTTGATGTGCTCTTCAGCGGTGGAATTGATGTGATTGTTTCTGATATTATGATGCCCGGCGTGGATGGGTTTGAGCTGGTCAGCCACGTTCGCAGCGTCGACAAAAAGATTCCGATTCTGTTGATGACCGCCCGGGATGATATTGCGGCCAAGCAGCGCGGTTTCCGCGCGGGCATTGACGATTATATGGTCAAGCCCATCGATGTGGACGAGCTGCTGCTGCGCATTGAAGCGCTGCTGCGCCGTGCGCGCATCGAGGCCGAGCAGCGCCTGGTCATCGGTAATACCGTGCTGGATGCCGAAGAGATGAGCGCTTACGTTCGCGGTGAGGAGGTTTCGCTGACTGTGCGCGAATTCAATATCATCTACAAGCTGCTTTCCTATCCCAAGCGCACATTTTCCCGCGCGCAGCTGATGGATGAATTCTGGAGCGGGGAAACCAGTGCGAGCCTGCGTGCGGTTGATGTGTATATCACGCGCATCCGCGAGAAATTCTCCGCCTGCGACGATTTTAAAATCGTGACCGTGCATGGCCTGGGCTACAAGGCGGTGCCTGCCATATGAAGATGAAGGGGCTTAAAAACCTGGAAATCCAGTTTCCTGAGATTCAGCTCAAACAGGGCGAAACGCATCCCTTCGGCGAGGAAGACCCGCGCGTCCGCCGCCGTGCGTTCTCCTGGCGCATGCTCGGATTGATCCTGCTGGTGCTCTGCCTGCTCAGTGCGGCGAATGTGTTCATTCTGGAAATGTTCCTCAAAATGGACGTATTCAGCGTTCTGGCAGGCATGGGCGTGGGCACGTATTGGATCGGCACGGCGTTTGTCGCCGCGATTGTGATCCATCAGGTCAGCTGCGCCAAATATGATAAGCCGATGCGCCGCCTCAGCCGCGCCATGCGCCTTGTTGCTCAGGGGGATTTCACCGTTTCCGTGAAGCCTGTACATAAGCGCAATAAGTTCGATTATATGGACCTCATGTTCGAGGATTTCAACCGCATGGTGCAGGAGCTTTCGAGCATTGAAACCATGAAGGATGACTTCATCGCCAATGTTTCCCATGAGATCAAGACGCCGCTGGCGGTGATCCGCGGCTATGCCAGTGCGCTGCAGCGGGAGGATCTCAGCGATGAGGAACGCCGTGAATACGCGCAGACCATCTCCACGGCCAGCGAGAGCCTGAGCACGCTCATTTCCAATATCCTGAAACTCAATAAGCTCGAGAATCAGGAGATCGTGCCCAACGCCCAGCCTTATGATCTCACGCGCCAGCTCAGCGACTGCGCACTGGCGCACGAGGAACTCTGGGAGAGGAAGAATGTTGAATTTGACGCGCAGCTTGAAGATCGCGTGATGATCATGGCGGATGAGAGCATGCTGGAGATCGTCTTCAATAATCTGATTGCCAATGCCATCAAGTTCACCGAGCCGGGCGGTCGGGTGCTGCTGCGCCAGGAGAAGGAGGGCGCAGACGTCATTGTCACCGTATCCGACACCGGATGCGGCATGGATGAGGAGACGGTCAAGCATATCTTTGATAAGTTCTATCAGGGAGATACCTCCCATTCCAAGGAGGGCAATGGCCTTGGCCTTGCATTGGCGAAGCGTGTGCTCGATATTTCCGGCAGCAGCATCAGTGTCACCAGTGCGCCGGGCGAGGGCACGGAGTTTGTCGTGCGCCTGCATCGTATGCCGGATAAGGCGTGATTCATAATTCAGAAACATTTCTGCATTAAAATGGAAACGATCGTTGACTATACTGAAGAGCAACGAAATGATTCCGATGAGGTGGATGAGTATATGAATCCGATTCTTTTGATGGCCGAGTCCGGCTCGGATATCACGCCGGAGATTGCCGAAAAGTATGGCGTGACCATCGTGCCGATGCATGTCGCCTTCGGCGGCGAAACCCGCGATGATGGTTCCTTCCCGGTCACCGAGATGTTTTCGCATTATGCGAAGACGCGCGATCTGCCGCGCACCAGCGGCTGCACCCCGCATGATTTCGAGGTGATCTATGATCGACTGGAAAAGGAACAGCCGGAGCGCCCGATTCTGCATCTGGCGTATTCCGCCTGCACTACCTGCTCCATGCAGAGCGGCGTCATTGCCAGCGAGGAGCGGAATTTGAAGATCCGCTTCGTGGATACCAAGCAGGTATCCGGCGCGCAGGGCGCCGTGGTGATCGCCATGGCTGAGTATCTGAAGGCGAATCCTGAGACGACGCTGGATCAGGCGGCCGAAAAGGCCGAGGAGATCGCGAAGACGGTCCGCATGGGCTTCTTTCCCGGCGATCTGGATTATCTGCGCGCGGGCGGCCGTGTGAGCAATGCTGCTTATCTGGGCGCGAAGCTGCTGAGCTTGCATCCGCTCATCGAGATCCTCGATGGCAAGCTCCTTTCCACCAAGAAGTATCGCGGCAGCATGGCCAAGGTGGTGAGCAAGCTTGCAGCAGACTTCTCGGAGAATCTTGATCCTGCTCAGCCGCTGTATCTGCTCTACGGCGCAGGCTTGGATGAGAAGATCATGCACGATGTGGAAAACATTGTGACCGAAAAGGGCTTTGCAAATTACTCCTGGGTGCAGACAGGCTGCGTCATCGCCGCCCATAGCGGCCCCGGCGCGTTCGGCATCGTCGGTTTCAGCAAGTAAAATAGCAATATAAAAGAAGCGACCGTTGGTCGCTTCTTTTGATGTGAAAAACAGAGTTGATCGCTTAGTTTTTGAGGAACCCCTTGCCGACGATCTCGGTGGAGGCGGTGATGATCATGAACGCATGCGGGTCAACGAGATGCACATGCTTGCGCAGGGCGACAGCCTGAGAGCGGTTCATGACGGTGACGATCATGGTTTTCTGGCTGTTGGTGTATGCGCCGTGCACGTCCTCCAGCGTTGCGCTGCGGTGCAGCGTACCGACGATGTAATCCACGATCGGCTGCGGATGGTCGGTGATAATCTGGAAGCACTTCTTCGTTCGGAAGCTGTCGCCGACGTAGTCGACCAGCGTCGATTTCATCAGCAGACCCAGGATTGAATACAGACCCGATTCCACGCCGAAAAATGCGAACGCGGCAATGGTGATCAGCGAATCGGCGACCATCAGCGCGGAGCCGATGTTCATGCTCGTGTATTTTCGAAGAATCATGGCGATGATGTCTGTGCCGCCGCTGGAGCCGCCAAGATGGAACAGGATCGCCGAGCCGAAGCCAGGAAGAAGAACCGCGAAGCATAGCTCCAGGAAGGGCTGCGTGGTCAGAGGCGCGCCGATGGGGAAGAGCTTTTCAAATACCGTCATCAGCACGGACAGGAGCATCGAGCAATACACCGTACTGAAGGCGAACTCCTTGCCGATGAATACAAAACCCACGGCCAGCAGCGCCGTATTGATGATGAGCATCAGTACGCTCGGCGTGAAAACCTCAGAAGGAATCACACGTCCCAGAATCAGGGACAGGCCGCTGACGCCGCCGGTGGAGAAATTGTTGGGGAATTTGAAAAAATAGGTGCCAAGCGCGGTGATGAGAATACCGACGGAAAAGAGCAGATAGCGCTCAAGCGTCGATACCTCGCGAGCCTTCGTAATCTTCATGCGGACGCTGTCCTTTCATGTTTCCCACACTGCATGTATGGAAGTAAATCATATCCTGATTATACCCGACTTGAGAAAAAAAGTCGAGAGAAAAGCGGGAAAATGCATAACCGGTTTCGATTATACGCAAACGAATTGACAGAAATCTTCATAAAATGGAGGAATCTGTAGATTGGGGTCGACTGTTATGACGCTTATGGTGTATAATACAATATTGTGAAACCATCAAAGGAGAATCGCCGATGAATAGACCGGGAATCAAAGCGGTATGCCTGTGCCTGCTGCTCAGCCTCGCGGCGGGCGCTGCGCTTGCCGAGCCAGCCTGGGTGAAAACCGAGAAGGGTGCGCTCAATGCGCGCCGAAAGGCCAATTCAAAATCGGATATTGTGGTCAAGATCCCCAACGGCAGTGAGGTTGAGCTGCTGGAAAACGAGGGCGAATGGAGCCAGATTGAATACAAGGGAAAGAAGGGCTATGTGAAGACCAGCTTCCTGAGCGAGGAAGGCCCCGAAAAAGAGGAAGAACCGGTCATGATTGTCCTGCAGGAGGGCGGCTATGCGCGCATTGTGACCGACGGCGGCACGCTGAATATGCGCAAGAAGGCGGACGCCAAATCCACCGTGGTCACGCAGGTGCCGGGCGACGCGCGCGTCGAGGTCAGCGAAGCGTCGCTTGAGTGGAGCAGCATCATCTATCAGGGCAAGAAGGGTTATGTGAAAACGGAGTATCTTGTGCTCGATTCGCAGATGATCGGCAAGCAGATCTATCCGGATGGCAATTATCTGCATGTGCGCAGTGAACAAAGCACAGCATCTGCAAGTGTCACCGCGGTCAGCGCAGCCCAGCCGATGACCATTCTGGATATCGGGGATCAGTGGGTGCGCGTCATGTGCGAGGATCCGCTGAGCGGCCGGACAGAAGGCTATGTCCGCATGGAGGACGTCTCCCTCTGGCGTGACACGCCCTCTCAAACCGCCGGCGAGCCGGTGTATGTACGTGCGGACATGAGCCGCGATACGCTTTCGCTTGGGCAGGAGCTGGATGTGACCCTCTCCTGCAGGGAGGGTGCGACCTGCAGGATCAAAATTGCCCGGGACGGCAAGACGGTCATGAAGGAGCGCGAGCTTACCAGCCGCGTTTTCAGCTATCGCCCGCGTGAAACGGGCACGTATCAGATGGAGATTATCGTGACAGAGCCCGGCGGCGGTACCATCGGCCGTGAGCTGCGCTTTACTGTAGGCCCGGCTGAGGCCGTGCAGGCGGATGGCTTTGTCCTTTATAGCCAGAAGGACGGCTGGTGGCTGGATAAGAAATACAGCCGCAGCAATCTGGATCAGTCCGGCTGCGCGCTCTTCACGCTTTCGCATGCAATGCAGCTGATCGGCAAGAGTTCGCCCGAGACTGAGCCCGCCGTGCTGGGCAAGGACTATGCGGCATATCTCGCCGAGAGCGGCACGGTGACCAGTAACCTGCTCTCAGCGGCTTCTCGCGTCTTCGGCTTTAAAACAGAGAAGGACAAGATCGCAGATGCTGGTCGCATCGCGCAGCTCTTTGACGAGGGCGCAGTATTCTCCTTTGCGATTGTCAATGGCCATATTGCCCTCGCTGCGGGCATGAGTGAGGATGGCACGAAGGTTCGCGTGATTGATTCTGCGCCGTCGGCGACGATGGAGCGCATTGAGGGCGCGCAGATGTACCTGGAGGATGGTCAGGGCGGCTGGAAGGCAATTGCCTCCCTTTGGGATGTGCCCGGCGCGAGATACTATCCGGAGACGGATCAGTTCTCCGGCATGGAATACTATCTGGATCTATCCTATGTCGCAGGTCGCGGCGTGCGCATGATCGCACCCCGATAAACAAATAGAAAGCCTCTGAGAAGCGGATGTGCTTCTCGGAGGCTTTTATGGTGTAATCAGTTTCGTAGGGCTGCTTGCTGTGAGCACCGAAGTACTCAGTTTTGCAAAGAGGTTCGGTAATGGGTGCGGACACAGACCGACAGTCTGCTCAGCAGCGCAGGAAGCGGCGAACGAGATTCACGGACTGCTCGGCAGCCAGTTTCACGAACGTCGGATAATCCATGTGGGAGGAGCCGTCCGCGCTGTCGGAAATTGCGCGCAGGATGCAGAAAGGCACCTTGTTCACATGGCAGACCTGGCCGATGGCCGCGCCTTCCATTTCGCAGGCGATCGCATTGAAGTGATTGACGATGAAGGCCTTGCGCTCGCTGGAGGCGACGAACTGGTCGCCGGAGGCGATCACACCGGTCTCGGTCTTGATGCCCATAACCTTCGCGCAGGCGGAGATCTTGCCGGAAAGCAGCCTGTCCGCCGGGAGTTCAACCTTGTTGATGCCGGAGATCAGGCCCACCGGGTCGCCCAGGGCGGAGGTGTCCATGTCATGCTGTACGACGGCGGAGGATACGGCGATGGCGCCGATGTCCAGTTTGTCCGTCAGCGTGCCGGCAACGCCGGTGTTGATGATGCATTCGGGGGTGTAGTGAAGGATCATCGTCTGCGCGCACATGGCAGCGAAGACCTTGCCGATGCCGCACACGGCGGTGACAACTTCCTTCCCCTCCAGAGAGCCGCGAACAAAGCGGATGCCGCTGATCACGTCGGTTTCGGTGTTTTCCATATGGGAACGCAGGGATTCCATCTCCACGTTCATCGCTGCAATAATGCCAATCATGTTTGATTACTCCTCGTACATAAAGGTCTGCTCGCGGGAATTGAGCTCGCCGAGATAGCGCTCGGCCTCAATCTTCGCTTTTTCCAGGCTCAGGTTGCGGTAGTTGCCGCATTCGCGGCTCGCCGCACCGAAAACCGGGCCTTCGTGGGCGAGAATGCGTTCGCAGGTCTTCTTCACCTCGCGCAGCACGGTCTCGTTGTCGCTGCCGCGGATGAGCAGATAGAAGCCGGTCTGGCAGCCCATCGGACCGTAGTAGATGATGTTGTCGCGCAGCTCGCCGTTGCGGATATAGGTGGCGAACATGTGCTCCAGGGAATGCAGGGTGGAATTGTCGATCAGGTCGTCCGTGTTCGGGCGGCGATGACGCAGGTCATAGGTGGTCACGTCTCCATCCACGCGGCTGACATAGATGCCGGGGAGCAGGATGTCGTGGTTGATGGAGAAGCTGGCGATGCGGGCAATGTTATTCATACAGAGTATCCTCCTGTCATCTTTGAAAAACCGATTTATTATATCAAATGCGCGTGTGTGATGCAACCTTTTTTGACGACCTGCGCCGCTAGATAATTGAGGCTAGATAATTGAAACGAAGCATCTGCCATGGTATAATCTGGACATGCAATCATCTTCAATAAATGGAGGTATGAAATATGAGCGATGAGAAGAAGCTTCGCGGCCGCGTGACGATTCCGACCGACGTGGACGTTGTCCCGCAGACGCTTGAATTGTTCGCGCGATGGGGTGCTGACGCCATCCGCGATTGCGACGGAACCGACTTCCCGGCTGAGCTCAAGGCTGTGGATGCCAAGGTCTATTCCACCTATTATACCACCCGTAAGGACAATGCCTGGGCGAAGGCCAATCCGGACGAGGTGCAGCAGTGCTACATCATGACCGGCTTCAGGATGGCTAAGGATGAGCCGCTTGCCATTGAGCTGATGGATAACCTCTCCACCGAGCTGCTTGAGCCGAACACACGCGATGATATCCGCCGCTGGTGGGAGGTTATTGACCGCACGACGAGCGAGGTGGTTTCCCCGGACGACTGGCGCTACGAGAACGGCTTTGTCATCATTGACAAGCCCGCTGCTTATCATGAGTATACCGTCTCCTTCCTGTGCTATCTGATCTGGGATCCGGTGCATATGTATAACGCCGTGGTCAATGACTGGAAAAATGTCGAGCATCAGATTACCTTCGACGTGCGCCAGCCCAAGACCCGCAAGTTCACCATGGAGCGCCTGCGCAAGTTCATCGCGGATCATCCGTACGTGGACGTCATCCGCTATACGACGTTCTTCCATCAGTTCACGCTGGTATTCGACGCCCTCAAGCGTGAAAAGTACGTCGATTGGTACGGCTATTCCGCATCCGTCTCGCCGTATATCCTCGAGCAGTTTGAGCAGGAGGTTGGCTACAAGTTCCGCCCCGAGTTCATCATCGATCAGGGCTATTTCAATAACCAGTATCGCGTGCCGAGCAGGGAATTCCGCGATTTTCAGGCATTCCAGCGCCGCGAGGTCGCCGCGCTTGCCAAGGAAATGGTCGATATCACCCATGAGCTGGGCAAGGAAGCGATGATGTTCCTGGGCGATCACTGGATCGGCACCGAGCCGTTCATGGATGAATTCAAGACCATCGGTCTGGACGCCGTGGTAGGCAGCGTCGGCAATGGTTCTACGCTGCGCCTGATCTCCGATATTCCGGGCGTCAAGTATACCGAGGGCCGCCTGCTGCCGTATTTCTTCCCGGATACGTTCAACGAGAACGGCGATCCTGTGAAGGAAGCGAAGGTCAACTGGGTCACCGCCCGCCGCGCGATCCTCAGAAAGCCGATCGACCGCATCGGCTACGGCGGCTATCTCAAGCTCGCCTGCGATTTCCCGGAGTTCTTGGACTACGTCCAGAGCGTCTGCGATGAATTCCGCGAGCTCTACGAGAACATCAAGGGTACCACGCCGTACTGCGTGAAGACCGTCGCGGTGCTCAATTGCTGGGGCAAGATGCGCGCCTGGGGCTGCCATATGGTGCATCATGCGCTCTATCAGAAGCAGAATTATTCCTATGCCGGCATCATTGAGACGCTTTCCGGCGCGCCGTTTGATGTGAAGTTCATCTCCTTTGAAGATATCCTTGCGGATAAGCATGTGCTCGATGGCGTGGACGTCATCATCAACGTCGGCGATGCGGATACCGCGCATACCGGCGGTCTGTACTGGGAGAATCCGGCGATTGTCGCTGCAATCCGCGGCTTTATCGTGAATGGCGGCGGTTTCATCGGCGTCGGCCAGCCCTCCGGCCATCAGCATCAGGGCCGCTTCCTGCAGCTGGCGGGTCAGCTTGGCGTGGAAAAGGAGACAGGCTTCACCCTTGGCTATGACAAGTACAACTGGGAGGAACATCCGGAACACTTCATCACGGCCGACTGCACCAAGGACATCGACTTCGGCGAGGGGCAGAAGGGCATGTATGCCTTCCCGGGCGCGACGATCATCTGCCAGCGCGAGAAGGAAGTGCAGATGGCTGTGAACGAGAGTGAAAAGGGCCGCACGGTTTATCTCTCCGGCCTGCCGTATTCCTTTGAAAACAGCCGCCTGCTCTATCGCTCCATCCTCT
>CAZACE010000029.1:1511-11020 GCA_964483255.1 uncultured Oscillospiraceae bacterium | reverse complement strand
GAATCTGGCGACGGACACGGATTCTTATGCTGGTTAAACAGACTAGTTGATGAGTATAGGCTGTATAAGAATGTGATTACAAGTCAAAACGAGCTTCTTGACATCTACAGAGGCAGGGTGTTATCTTACCCTAGTAAGAACCTTGACAACCTCACAGAAGATGTCACGGTCATGTCAGAAGGAGAAGATGACATGGCAAAGAAGATGAGACATTGCGTCAACATTAATGGGAAAAAGCAATGGATTCAGGGATCGACGCAGCAGGAGCTTTGCGAAGATTTCCTGAAAAAGAGCGTTGCGGCAGGAGCGATTGAGGCACCCTCCAGCATCCAGAAAAAAGAGGTATTATTTCTTGACTATCTCTGGAAGTGGTTTAACCTGTATCATCTGCCCAAGGTTAGCGCAGGCACATCCAGAAGTACAAAGAGCTTGATTGTTAAACACATTGAGCCGTATTTCATAGGAAAAGATATTTCCGAGATTTCATCCGATGATATTCAGGCGTATTTCAACGAAAAAAAGTCTCTGAGTAAATCGACATGTCATAGCATGTACGTTTACCTCAAAAAAGTATTTGAGCGCGCTGTAAAAGAGGGATTGATTTCCGTCAATCCTGTTGATGATGATGAAATTTCTTATTCGCAGAAGCAAAAGAAAAGGCGGTCGCTTGAAGAAGATCAAGCGGCGGACATCGTACAGCATATCAAGGAAATTCAAGGAATCGACCGATTAGAGATTGCTTTCCCGTTCTTTCTGGGTATACGACGAGGCGAATTCTTAGCGTTGCGATGGGAAGATTTCGATTTTGTACAAAAAACTGTTCAAATTGAAAGAGCTATCCGGTATTCTGGAGGAACAGGAAACCAGCCCGTCATTAGCCCGACTAAGAATAAAACCGTTCGATTCCTGCCGATTGTGCCAGAGCTTGAAGAGATTATGCGGCCATTCATCAAGGAACATGGATTTGTTCTTGAAGGTGAAAAGGGTAAACCAGAGTATTCTGACGATTACGAGGGTACACGCTTTTCCGATCTGAGTAAGCCCAAGAGTGAACGGCAGTATCAGAACGACATGAAGCGCATCAAAAAGCAAATTGATTTGCACGGCGCAACGGCTCATGTGATCCGGCACACCTACGCGACAACAGCAGCCGAACAGGGTATTGACCCGAAGAGTTTGCAAGGTTTGATGGGGCATAAGCGTGTAGAGGTGACAATGGGCATTTACGCAGAAACCCGACAAAAGCGAATGGCGGCAGCAGGAATGCAGTTGTCTGGCATGTATGGGCGGACGGCCTCAAATTGACAGGTAAATTGACAAGCCTGAAAGCTAAAAAATGTAGATGTCATAAGGGTTAAACGGTTGTTATTTGAACGAAGAATTGACACTTCAATTGACAAAAACCAGAAAATCTAGGAAAACGTCTGTAATAAGATGATGAATCATAACAAAAAAGTCCTGTGCAACACCTTTGCGCAGCAAAGACGATTACAGGATTTGGTTATGCATGATGCTTGAAAAATTCAATAATAGCTAGAAAATCCAAGAATATCTAAACACAAAAAATCAACCGCCGACAGCGCGAAGCGTATCGGCGGTTTGTGGTGCACCCAACAGGATTCGAACCTGTGGCCTTTTGATTCGTAGTCAAACGCTCTATCCAGCTGAGCTATGGGTGCTTGTTCGTTCGGAACGAAAATTATTATAGCAGGGGAGGTGTGTTTTGTCAATACTATTTTTTGTTTTTTTCAAAAATATTTTCACACTAGTATACAATCATCTGTTCGCTTTCTTTTCTTTTGCCGTCAGTCTTGCCAAATGCAGGAAAACATGATATTCTCTTTATCATATTAATTTTGAACATGAAAGAGACGGAATCGGTATGGATAACATCGATAAAAAGATTTTGAATATTCTTCAGGAGAACGCCCGCACGCCGCTCAAGGTGATCGCCGAGCAGGTGTTTCTCTCTTCCCCGGCGGTCAGCGCGCGCATTGAGCGCCTGGAAAGCACGGGCCTGATCACGGGCTATCAGGCGCAGCTTTCCTGCGCGGCGATGGGCTATCAGATCAAGGCGTTCATCAGCCTGGAGGTGGAACCCAGGCAGAAACCGGAGTTCTATCCGTATATCGAAAGCTGCCCCAATGTCATGGAATGCAATTGCGTCACGGGCGATTACTCGATGCTGCTCAAGGTTTGCTTCCATACGACGCAGGAGCTCGATCAGTTCATCAACCAGCTGGATCGCTTTGGCCGCACGCGTACGCAGATCGTCTTTTCTACCCCGGTGGAGCATCGCGGCATTCCCGCGATCGTAGAGGAAGAGCCGGAGGGCTGATTGCACAATTGAGTCAAAAGAGCAGGGCGTTTGCCCTGCTGTTTATGCTTCATATGGGAAGGAGAACGTGAACGTTGTGCCTTTGCCTTCGCGGCTGGCAACCTCGATGGCGATGCCGTGCCTGCGTGCAATCTCCTGCACAATGGCCAGACCGAGGCCTGTGCTCTCGCGTGAGGCGTCCCGTGTGTGGCGGAAGCGGTCGAAAATGTGGTCGATTTCCTCCGGGGCGATGCCCATGCCCTCGTCGGCGATGGTGATCACCGGCGCGGCGCTGCTTAGGCTCATGCGAATCGCGCGGCCGGCGGGCGTAAATTTGACAGAATTGTCGATGACAGCCAGCAGCATCTGGCGCAGACGGGAATAGTCACCCAGGAGCGTGAATGTGTTCTCCGGTTCGGCGCAGATGAATTCAATGCCCTTGCGCTCACAAAGCGCGTTTGCGCTCATGGCGACGTCGCCCAGCAGCTCGGAGAGATCGAAGCTGCTCTTATTCAGCGAGAATTCCAGGTTCTGCAGCCGGGAGAGCTCCAGCAGATCCAGAATCAGGCGCTGGAGCCAGCGGCTCTCGGCGATCATCTGATCGTAATATGCACGGATATTCTCCTCGCCGCGGATCACGCCGTCGCTGAGCGCTTCCAGCGAGCCGCGGATGACCGTAACCGGCGTTTTAAGCTCGTGGGAGATATTCGAGAAGAAATTCTGCTGCTGGATGCGCAGCTCCTCGTCGTGCGCTCTCGCCTGTTCCAGACGCTCGGCGAGGATATCCATGGAATGGGCAAGAGAGCCGATCTCGTCCTTCTTGACCATGTTGGTGCGCGTCTCATAGCGGCCGCCGGCAAGCGAGAGCGCGACCTGCTGCAGCTTGGCGATCGGCCTTGTGAAAATGCCCGACAGGAAAACCGCGAGCAGCAGTGCCAGCGGGAAGGAAAACAGCAGGCTCTGCAGCAGGATGGTCGTGCTGGGCACCTGCGCATAGCCCTGCTCGCGCAGCGTGGATGTGAGCAGGACGACGCCGAGCACCTGGCTATGCACGTTCATGACGGGCATGCTGGTCGTCAGGTGGGTTTCTCCGCCTTGCTGGGACTGTATGAAGGGCGTCTTGCCCATGAAGCCCAGGGCGATGCACTGCTCCAGATAGCTGGGCAGGAGTGGATTGGTAATTGTCTGCACGACGCCGCTGAAATAGCCGGTGACGTTGTGATGGGTATCGACGATATAGACCGTGCTGTTGGTCAGCTGCTCGATGAAGCCCAGATAGGGCGTGAGTGTATCGTCGCTGACCAGAAAGCGCGTTTCATCCAGACTGTCATAGACCGAAGGGGCGATCCATTCGGAGAGATTCTGCGCGATGGCGTGCGCGTCGCGCTGCATGGACTGGCTGTAATGGGCGATGGTCTGGCTGCGCAGACGGCTGTTGTAGAGCACGCCGACGATGAGCGTAAAAAGGATCAGCAGGATGATGAACAGCTGAATAAGCCGCCAGGTGATGGAGTGCCGGCGGAGGAATCGGGTTTTCACGGCAGCTTCCTCTCGAATTTATAGCCCGTGCCCCAGACCGTGGCGATGGAGAAGAAATCATGCGGATAAACATCCAGCTTCTGGCGCAGACGCTTGATATGAGAATCGACCGCACGGTAATTGCCGATGTGCTCATAGCCCCAGACCAGCGTGAGAAGGTTGTCGCGCGTGAACACGCGGCCCGGTGAGGCGGCGAGGGTATAGAGCAGCTCGGTCTCCTTGCGGGTGAGGCTGAGCTTGTGGCCGTCCAGCGATACGCTCAGCGAGGGCAGATGGATCGACAGGCTGCCGATGACCAGCGTTTCGCTCGGTGCGTGCTCATGCATGCGGCGGATGACCGCACGGATGCGCGCCATGACCTCGCCGGGGGAGAAGGGCTTGACGATGTAGTCATCCGCGCCGATATCCAGCCCGAGGATGCGGTCCGCGTCCTCATCCTTGGCGGTGATCATCAGGATCGGGATGTTGGACGTGGCGCGGATGCGCTGGCAGACGGTCAGGCCGTCGATGCCGGGGAGCATGATATCCAGCAGGATCAGCGAGGGGGAGGCGGCGTCAAAGAGGGAGAGCGCCTCCTCGCCGGAGCGGGCCGTCAGATAGGGCCAGCCCTCTCGCTGCACGTATTCGGTAAGAATTTTCAGGATTTGCTCGTTGTCGTCAACGATCAGGATGGGATTCAAGCAAATTCCTCCATTTCTGCAGAGCAGGATAGACTGTTGATATATGATCTGTTTTATTGTAGAATATGCAGTGACGATTGTCAATTTGTTTGACTGCGTTTTTTGTGCGCAGATGATATTCTGACGGTAATGAGGCGATATGTATGAAAAGATGGATCCTTGCGCTGCTGGTGCTGCTTATGCCGGCCTGCACAGCGCTTGCCTATGGGGAATATCCCGACGGTATCTACCGCGGCTTTTATTATGACGGCGGCATCGAGCAGATTGCCATCCAGTTTGAGCTGCGCGGCGGATTGTTTGATTCCATCGTCTATCGCGGCGTCAAATACAAGGATGGCGACTACATGATTGAGGACGCGAGTGACGCGCAGAAGGCCACGCTCAGGCAGTATCAGCAACTGGCGGATTATCTCATCGGCAAGGGCGTGGAGGCGATCGATGATCTCTACAGCCCTTATGACATCGTGGACGATGTGGATGCGGTTTCCACGGCGACGATGCAGTCCTCCAAGTTGATTTCTGCCCTCTGGGACGGCCTCAACCGCCATCCCTACAAGCTTGTGGATACCACGAAGCTGCCTGTGGCAGAGAGCTATGCCGATGGCGTCTATCGCGGCAGCTACATGGAGGACGGCGGCGAGGAAGTTGTGCTGGAATTCACGATCAAGGGCGGCGTTTTCCGGGAGATTGCCTATCGTACTTTGCAGTACAAGGGCGAGGATTATCTCGCCGAAGACGCCAGCAAGTATGCAAAGGACATCGCCGATCAGTTTCAGGCGCTCATCGATCATCTGGTGGACAAGCCCATTGCCAGCGTGAACGATCTGTATCGTCCGGGCGAAATTGCGCCGGATGTGGATGTATTCTCCGGCGCAACCGTGCGTGCGCCGAAGGTCATCTCGGCTATCTGGGATGCGCTGGGCCGACATGCGTATCAGCTGGATTGACAAACTGGGGGGACTTCCGAAAGGGAGTCCCCTTTGTCGTTCTGACAAATATGAATGCAATGAATATGCGGGCTGAAATTGATGAAATACGTTCCTGAATGATCACTTTTTTTCAAAAAGCCACACTTTTGACATAAACGAATTGTAATCTATGGATCAGAGAAACGGCACATCGTGCCAAATAAGAGCGCGCAAAAGCGCAAGAGGAGAAAAAATATGAAGAAGATCCTGTCTGCGGTTCTGATGACCGCCCTGCTGCTGACCCTGGCTGCTTCTGCACTGGCCGCGACCGGTGCGACCGGTGCGACCGGTGTTGGCGCTGTGACTTCCGTGTCCGTGACTCCGGCGACCGCCGAGAAGGCCGGTTCCGTGAGCGCGTACGTCTATCTGTGCGCCGTGACCCTGGACGACAACGGTGTGATCACCGGCATTGACTTCGACGCTGTTCAGCCGGCCGGCACGTTTGATACCACCGGCGCTGCGGGCGAGTTCAATGCTGCTCCGCAGACCAAGAACGAGATCAAGGAAGGCTACGGCATGAAGGCCATCTCTCCGATCGGCCTGGAGTGGTACGAGCAGATGGACAAGCTCGAGGACTGGTGCATCGGCAAGACCGTTGAGGAAGTTGTCTCCATGCAGCTGGATGCCAACGGCAAGCCGACCGACGCTGATCTGGTTTCCGGCTGCACCGTGCATATCAACGACCAGCTGGTTTCCCTGCAGAAGGCTGCCGCCAACGCCCGCTGATTCAAAGATTCATAAGCGAAAAAGAACTCCCGAGAACGAAATCGGGAGTTCTTTTTGCGTGAATCAGAATGATTGGAATCGATATACCGCGCTGTGTCTCAGCGGGCGAGTTCCTCAGGCAGCAGCTGGACAAGGGTGCTTACGGTATTCTCAAGCGAAGTCATCGCGCGCATGCCAAGCGCCTCGAGGTCCTGCGCGGAAGCCGTTTCCAGAGCGACATCGGTCACTGCGCTCAGATCCGGCGCATAAGCGGCGGTATAGAGCTTGGCGTTTTCTGTGTACAATTCGACGCCGAAAGCGGGCGCGGTGAATTGGGAAGTGAGCGAGGTGACAGGACCGCTTTCGCCCTGCTCGGTGAGGTGATAGCCCTTATAGGACAGAGGGAGCGTTTCTTCGCCGGCGAGAAGCTCCAGGTTGGCGATCAGGGCGCTTTCTTCGCTGCCGCCAGCCATCAGGTTGTGAGCGGATTCCGCAGCAAAGAGAATGGCAATATCCTCTGCTTCGCCTGGGAACATCAGATTCAGCATGTATTCACCGTTCCGGGCAGGCTGCCCATCCTCGGTAATGCCGCCGATGTTGTGCAGAGCGGATTCTGCAAGGATGATCTTCTCGCCGTCTGCGTACACCTCCAGATACAGCTGAAGATCGACGGCGGGATCTTTCGCGGGCTCGGCGGGGGAGAGTGCGATGAAACTGAAGCCGCCGAGGATTTCATCTGCGGCACTCAGAGAAAGCAGATCAAGCGTGAGCTGCGTGTATTGCGGCGCGTCCTCAGACGGCTTGGCAATCAGGGCGAGAATGACGGATTCTCCGGTCTCATCTGTGATGACAGCATTTGCATAGATGAGGCTGCCTGCATCGTTCATGCCGATATAGAGGAAAAGCGGATAGCTTTCGTCCGTCAGGGATTCGCTCGCCATATCGCGGAGCGCCTGACACAGTTGTGCGGTAGTTACGGTTTCACCGGATTCAGCCAGCGCAGCATCAATGAAGACGCCCAGCGTGGTATCTGCTTCAAGCTGATTGGCCAGCGCGGTCAGCAGATCGCCCAGCGCCTTATCGGTTATCTGTAGGCAAATCTCCGAAGCAGCAGCGGGGAAACCGGATTCGGCGGGCACATCCGTGCGAACCTCAGTGGGCAGCGCCTCGATATGCGATAGAATGGTTTGGACATAGGGCGCGGCAATCTGGCTGAAAAAGCCGAGATAGGCGGCAGCCTGCTCGCTCAGCTCGGAAAGCAGAGACCGCATGTCCAGCGTGCGCAGGCTCATCAGCTGCGCAATCTCTTCATTGTTGACACCGCAAAGGGACAACAGCGTGCTCCACTGGGCGGTGAAGCGCTCACCGGGAATGGCGCTGCTCATGAGGCAAAGGCCATCGGGCGTGAGCTCAATATCCAGATCCATTGCAGCCTGCTTTTCATCGGCAGCATATGTGCCGGCGAGCAGAATGCGCACGCCCTCTTCGGTTTTGCCCAGGCCGAGCGTGAGCGAGGCATTGCCGAGAGCTTCGCTGACGGCTGAGATCAGCGCAGCATCCTCGCCGAACAGTTCGCTGCTGGCTTCATTCAGGACCAGATCGAGGGACAGATCCATCATCACCGTCTCTCCACGGTTAAATGCATCGGAAAACAATGCCAGAGGAAGGCTGCCGGGCGCATAGGGCGCTGTTTCGTCGGCAAGCGCGGCGGATAAAAGAAGTGCAGGAATCAGGACGCATAGAATTATGAATTTTCTCATCGTTGGTTTCCCCCTTCCGTGTATGATACCTGAATTTATTATAAAAGGCGAATACTGTGTACGTCAACGCCGATGACCGGAAATCAGTAAAAATTGGCTGAATAGGCATATGTGAGATACATTGACAGGCGAGGTATCTTGTGGTAGAATGTAGTTGTCGGAGGTGATGAAATGCTGAATGCATCGGATATCCTTCGCGGCTATACGGACACGATCATCCTTGCGCAGCTGGCGAAAGAGGACAGCTATGGCTATGTGATCAGCAAAAATGTACAGGAGAAAACCGGCGGGGAACTGCAGCTCAAGGAAGCGACGCTGTATACGACATTCCGTCGCCTGGAAAATGCAGGCATGATCGAATCGTATTGGGGCGATGAACACGCGGGCGCGCGCAGGCGGTATTACCACCTGACGGACGCGGGCCGCAGGCTGTATGAAGAGAATCAGGAGGACTGGCGCAAGTACCGCGCTGTGATCTCCGGACTTTTTGGAATGGAGGATTGCTGATGAACAAGAGACTTCGCAGCATGATTGACGAGATATTTTCCGAACTGAAGATGACGGCGGAGAATCTGGCGCTGCGCGACGAGCTGCTCTCCAATGCCCAGGCGCGCTATGAGGATGCGATGGCGCAGGGAAAGACTGAGGAGGAAGCTTTCTGTGAAATTGCAGCCTCGCTGGAGGACGTCTACGATCTGCTGGAGCAGATGAGCGGCGGCCAGGCGCAGGAGGAGCAGGCAGATGCGCCGCAGAATCCTGTGATCGGGGAAGAGTCCGCGAGTAAGGCGCAGCAGGAAAGCGCCGGTATGCCGCAGACCGATCTGGGCGATGCGCTGAGCAAGGCGTTCAGTGCGCTGGGCGATTTTTCGCAGGCGATGATGCCGGAGGCCAAGAAGCTCTACGGCCAGATGGATGAGGCGACTGGCGGCGTGCTGGGCAAGCTGGGCCGAGCGGCGAAGAAGGGTATGCGCGATGCGCAGAAGGCTGCGGGCGAGGCGATCGACAAGCTCTCACGGGAAAGCGGCGAGCTGGTGTTTGACTTTGGCGCAAACCGCGAAGCCAAAAAGGAAGAGCAGGAATTCGTTTCTGACTTTGGCACGGAAATGCAGCCCGAGCCGGAGATCGTCCGCGAGGAGGACGGCGAGCTTGTGATGGATATGGACGCCATCCATGCTGCAGAGGAAGCGCAGGCCGAGGAAGACGATATGCAGGCGCGCCTTGACGCGATGGAGAAAGCGGCGCAGGATTTGTGCGCGCAGGCGGCGCTCAAGGAGGTCACCGGCGATGAGGCCGGCGCAGCCGAGCTTCGCATGCGCGCCGAGGCGCTGCGCATGGAGGCAAGCCTGCTCATGCAGACGGGTGAAACGGCAGCTGAGGAACCGGCTGAAGAAGCGAAAAAAGAGGCCGCTGAGCCGGACTATGTGCAGAAAAGCGGTGAGATCGACGAGGACGCCTTTGCCAGGGCTGTGGACGATCTGACCCGCGACGCGCAGGAAGTGATTCATCAGGCGGCGAAGAAGGCGCAGGATGCTTTTGCCGG
>CAZACE010000029.1:0-1411 GCA_964483255.1 uncultured Oscillospiraceae bacterium | reverse complement strand
GCGGCGGATTACGTCGTTCGCAACGCCAAAGAGCCGGTGAGCGGCGCACACAGCATTCCGGCGGCAGGTTTGAGGAAGATCGATGTGCAGCTGGATGCGGACGACGTCCAGATTGTCCCGTCGGACGGCGCGCAGGTGGAAACCATCTGGGAAGCGCAGAACGTGGACGGCGAGCCGGCGATCGCATATAGCGATCACACGCTGACCATCCGCAGGAAGAATCCGGACGTATTCAAGACATTCTTCTCTGTCTTCAAGAAGGAAGGCGGCAGAATCACGGTGCGCGTGCCGCGCGGCTATGCGGCAGATTACGCGATCAGCACAACCTCCGGCGACGTGCATATCGCCGGTGTGGATGTGGACGATGTGAAGATCACCACGACGTCGGGCAGCGTGCGCGTAGAGCCGGATGCAAAGCTGCGCGCGGAGGACATCGCCGTGACGACGGTTTCCGGCCATGCGACGGTCAGCGCATGCGCGGATACGGTTGCTGTGACGACGGTTTCCGGCGGGCAGTTCGTCTCCTGTGATGCGCACAAGGTGGATGTGAACGTGGTTTCGGGCAAGGTGCATGTCGAAGGCGCATGCGACGAATGGGAGGTCAGCTCGGTTTCCGGCGATGTGGAGCTGCTTTGCACGGTTGTGCCGACGAAGAAGGTGCAGATTTCCTCCGTGCATGGCGATGTGCGCCTGGCGCTGCCGGGCGAGATTCGCGGCTTTGCCGCCGAGGCGACAGGTGCGCTGGGGTGCGAGATTATCAATGAGTTTGGTCCGAACCGCTACGGCACCTGCGCACTGCCGATCCGCATGGAGACCATGCACGGCAAGCTGCTCATCACCAGACTGTAAGGAGCAATGCTGAAATGGATAAAGTGAAGGAATATCTGGGCATCCTCTTCGGCGGCAGGCTGATCATCGAGGGAACGGGCCGCACGTTTGTGAAAGCGCCCGTCTGGTTGGCGGCTCTGGCGGCCGTTTCCAGCGTGAGGCTGGCTGTGATCACAGCGGTGGCTGTGGTTGCGTTTGGCATGAAGGTTCGCGTGGTGAAGGCATAAGGAGGGCAGAAAGATGGATTTTGAACAGATCAAGAATAATCTTTTGAACGCCCTGGGTCAGCTGCTGGCACTGCGCCTGATCGTGACCTCACCGAGGGAAAAGGTGGCGGATCTGCCGATGGTGTATGTGCTGCTGGCGGTGCTGATGGCGCCGGGCGCGTGCGTGGTCGTGCTGCTGCTGGGTCTGGTGACCCGGCACGCGGTGCGCTTTGAAAAAGATCCTGTAAAGATGTAAGAGAATAAATCAAAGGCCGCGGGAAACCGCGGCCTTTGGTGTAATTCGGGATATTTAGTTTATTAAGAAGAACGAAACAAATCGATACAAGCAGCTTTCCTTCCCGCAGGCTCCTTCCGTC
>CAZACE010000028.1:0-11033 GCA_964483255.1 uncultured Oscillospiraceae bacterium | reverse complement strand
TCGCCCCACGGCAGCTCGTTCGCCTTCGGCTTGGCGTAGATGGTGATCTCCTTGCCAGCGACGGTGATGGAGCCCGGAACCTTCACGGTCTTGCCATCCTCTTCGAAAACCGGCTCCTTGTAGGAAACGGTATCCTTGTGGACGTACGGACCCTGAGCGGTATCATACTTGAGCAGGTGAGCCAGCATCTTCGGGCTGGTCAGATCGTTGATAGCAACAACCTCATAGCCCTCGGCGTCGAACATCTGACGGAAAGCCAGACGGCCAATGCGACCGAAACCATTAATCGCAACCTTAACCATTGGAAATCTCCTCCTAATTATGTTTGTCAAAATCATCATTGACACGGGGAAAACCCTTTTATATTGTACTCAAAACCTCTATATTTTTCAAGTCTTTCCCCATTGTTTTTGCGAAGAAAACGCGTTTTGTGAATATTTTACCTAAATTCGGCAGGTCCTTGCATCAATCATACTGCAATCTGACAATGCGCAGTTAAAACGCTGAAACTCACTGGACAGTCTGCAGATATTCGCTTCGCACATAGCCTTCGATGACGTCCGTTTTTACGTGCGACCAGCCGTCATCGGTATCCTTGAGAACGATCAATTCCTGGTTTTTATAGAGCCTGCGAAGCACATCCGAGGATAAACTCGGTCTCTCGCGCAGGTTCAGAGAGGATTCTTCGCTGATATTGCTCACCACGGCGATATACGCACCCCTTGGCAGTTTTTCCCTGGTGACGGGCATCAGCGTCGGCCGCGGCGTTGGGCTCGGCGTTGGCGCAGGCGTCGCCATCAGCTCCATATCCGGCGTAGGAAGCGGCTCGCGTTCGCCCGGATACGGCTTCACCTCCATGCCGGGATAATAGAAAGCCAGAATCTGCTCGCAGGTCATGCTGTATTTCGCGGCCATCTGCTGCGCGCCTCGCTGAGACATGCCTACGCCGTGGCCATACCTGCGGGATTCAAACATGAATGCCGATCCAATATCCACCACGCGCATCAGCTCGTTCTGATATACATTGATGCTCAGCCCCATCGCCTTCTCTGCATCCGGAAACACAGGAAGCACAACGGCAAATACGCCTTCGATTGCTTTGTATGGCGAATATGCGGGCGTTGATGCAGGCCCGGGCGTGGGAGCGGGCGTCTCTTCGGCCAGCGGCTCGAGCGCAATCACAGGCGCCGGCGACGCTTCGACAGCGGATGTATCTGTATACTCCCTTACAGACAGGCGCACGTCAAACTGAACCTGTGTCATCAGCCTGGACGGTTCGTCAAATTTCGGCTCCATCAGCAGTACGTCGACAATCTCATCAATGCGCACAAGATTGTCTTCCGCTGTATAGCCGAGTGCCTCAAGGGGCTCCTTGAGCGCGGCAACCATCGCGCTGTGCAGCGCAGAGCCCACACCGTCCTCGCCGGGCTTTTTCTTGAGCGTAAAGCGTTTGACTGTGCTGGCGTCGTTCTCGTAGTCAAATGGATCGTCGCGCATATCCATGTATCCATAGGCGTCGGGCTCGTCCGTCGGCCATACATGCTCGCCAAGCTCTGTCTGACCTCCATTGCTTGCAGAATAGTAACAGTCTGCGAGATTATCCTTGTATGTGCCGCACAGGCCTGCGGTTTCCAGCACAGCCTGCTCAGAAAGCGGGCTGGAATCCGAGCGGCCTTTGAAAGCCTGATCGTTGGTCGTATCCTCTACGTCATAATCCTGATCCGGATATCCGCTGCGTTTAAGCGCATATGTCCGCGCAGCAATAGCCTGAGCCTTGAGCGCTTCCAGCGGAAAGGAATCGCCCATTTCATAGGGCACAACGCCAAGAAGATAATCCTCAATGAAGATATGCAGGACAGGACGAATGACGCCATCCTGCACGCTCAGCCAGAGATCGCCTTCGTAAAGACCGTCACTGTCGTTGAGCCTGAGCGCGCCGCTCTCCTCGCAGCGCACAAGCTTCATTTCCTTGCCGATCACAACGGCCATCTGATTGGCATGCAGCACAAGCTGATCGTCACGCAGCGCAATTGCAAGCTCTGCCCCGTCGCCAAAAAGCATGGATCCATCTTCAAGCATATATGTCCCCTGGACATCAATGCGCAGCGTATCTTCCACCTTGAGTCTTTTGAGCCAAACGCGAATCGTCGAATTCATCTGCGCGTTCGCCTGACTGCCGCATACAGAGCACAGCAGCAGCACGAACATCATGCAAATCACCAATAAACGAAAGGGTCGCTTCATTGCGGCGGCCTCCTGTCTCCCATATTTCTGCATTCATTATAGCAAAAAGACTCTATCAGTTCAACCACGGGAAATCATTGCAAATTGCGCCCATGCAAAAAACCTGCTCCCTCTTCAAGAGCAGGCTTTTCATTCATTTTTCGTACGCAGCTGCCTTTTCGACAAAATACGCAAACAGCCGATAAGCAAAATCGCTGTAATGCGCAAGGCGCTCCGGATGGAACTGCACACCAAACACAGCATCATGATCAGCCGCGCTGATCGCCTCAATGATGCCGTCCATCGTTATTCCCTCAATCCGGATACGCTCATTCGTTTCCTTGATAGACTGGTGATGCATGGTATTGGTCGGCATGACGGACGTCTGTGTGATGCGCTCAAGCAGCCCGCCTTCCTTAAAGCGAACGACATGCGTCGCATCATCAAACGGTTCCTTCTGATAATGCCTTTCACGCGGAAGCCCAAGCTGGCTTTCGATATCCTGAAACAGTGTCGCGCCCAAAGCAACCGCAAGCACCTGAACACCACGGCATATGCCGAAAATCGGCATTCGGCGCTCAAGCGCATGTTTCACCAGCAGCAGCTCAAACTCGTCTCGAACCTCATCGATCGCACCGCATGCCGGCATCTTTTCCTCACCAAATCTTGCCGGATGCACATCTTCGCCGCCGGCAAGCAGCAAGGCGTCAATGCTGTCCAGCAGCGCACAAACGGTCGCTTCGTCCGTTGTTCTGGGCAGCAGCACAGGGAGCGCACCGGCTCTGAGCAGCGTATTGGCGTAATACTCGCCAAGGGTTATCTGCTTCTTTTCCTGATTATATGGTCCGGACACGCCAATTACAGGGCGCTTTCCCATAGCTGATATTCCTTTCTTTCTGCCGGCTTCATCGCCGACTATACTACTCTACATACACGCAAGCAGCTGCTGATAGATCGCCCTTTGCTGCTGTTCACTGGCGATCTTCTGCCCGCCAAACCAGTATTTCTGCGCCTCAACCGCCTGATAAAAGAGCATGCCAAGCCCTTCGACGCAGGGAATCTCCAGAGAGCGCGCCATGTTCATCAGCTTCGTTTCGCGTGGATTGTACACAGCATCGAACACAGCGGCGCATCTTGAAACAACCTCCGGCGAAACAGGACTGCTCTCAACTTCAGGATACATTCCCACAGGCGTGCAGTTGATGAGAATGTCATACACACCATCGATACGATCCAGCGACGACACGCCGATACGCGCCATGCCGTCCCTCTGCGTATGTGCCAGTTCCTCAGCGAGTCTTTGCCCCTTTTCGCTGTTTCTTACGGCAAGCGTCACCCTGCCGCCAAGCGCAAGAAACTCATATGCAGCCACGCGCGCCGCACCGCCTCCGCCAAGAATCAGCGCATGGACGCCCTTCGTCGCAATACCGCCCTCTTCAATGGCGCGCAGCATGCCCAGACCGTCCGTGATGTGACCGATCAGCTTTCCGTCTCTGTTTTCAACGGTATTGACCGCGCCACACACGCGTGCCGCGTCATCCAGCTCATCCAGAAACGGAATGATCTTTTCCTTATAGGGAATGGTCACATTGAATCCGGCAAAGCAGCTGCGAAATACCTGAACCGCCGAGCCGATCTGATCATCCGGCACAGTCACCGGGAAATACACAGCATTCAGCCCTGCGGCGCGAAACAGCGAATTATGAATCTGGGGTGACCAGGTATGTGGAAGCGACTTGCCAAACACCGCAAAACGCAGCGTAGAAGCATTGATCTGAACATCCAGCATAGCTGACCACCCCATCTTCAATTCATTGTTTCAAAAATGCATTACAGACGCAGCACGGCGCCATTGCTCTTTTCGCAGTTTTCCAGAATCTTCTTCATCAGCGGATTCACATCGTCGTCAGAGAGCGTGCGCTCGCTGTTGCGGAAAGCCAGGGAGAACGCCACGGACTTCTTGCCCTCGCCGAGCTGAGCGCCGCGATAGATATCGAACATCTCCGCGCTCTCCAGCAGCGCGCCGCCGGCCTCGCGAATGCTCGCAAGCACGCTGCCGACAGTCGTCTTCTCATCCATGACCAGCGCAATATCGCGGGTCACAGCCGGGAACTTCGGCAGTGCATGGACATGACCCATCTTGCAGCGCAGTTCACCCAGCAGTTCCAGGTTCACTTCCGCAATTACCGTACGCTTGGTGATCTCAAAGGCGGCCATCGTCGCCGGATGCACCTCGGCCACATTGGCCAGGCAAACATCGCCAACCATCAGCTTCGCCGCGCGGCCCGGATGATGATACGGCTCAGCGCCCGGAACGATCTCACAAGCCACGCCAAAGCGGGCCAGCATATCCAGTACGATATCGCGAACCAGATAGAAATCAACCTTCTGACCATATGCGCCGATACAGAGCATCGGCTGCTCATGCGGAAGCTCGCCCTGCTTGTAGCTGCTCATATCAAAGATCGGAGAGATCTCGTAGAGCATCGCAGTCTCGTTATTGCGGCTCTGATTCAGGGAAACCGTACCAAGCACGGACGGAACGAGCGTAGAACGCATGACGCTGGTGTCTTCGCCGAGCGGATTCGTCAGCTTGAGGACATTCAGTCGTTTGTCATCTGCCGCGAGATTGAGCTTGTCCAGCAGCTTCGGGCTGATGAAAGAGAAATTGCGGATCTCATACAGACCCATGCCGACCAGAATACGGCTGACCTTGTCGGAAAGCAGCATGTTCGCATTGCGGGTACCCGGAGCAGTCTCGCCGCGCAGCAGCGTGGACTGGATATGCTCATAGCCATAGATGCGCAGCACTTCCTCGGAGAGATCCTCTTCGACCTCGATGTCTTCGCGATACTCCGGCGCGATGACGGTCAGCTTGTCGCCGTCGAGCTTGGCATCCATATGCAGGTTGGTGAGAATCTTCACCATCTCCTCACCGGCAATATTCATGCCGATGCGGTTGTTGATGCGCTTCACAGAAGCCTCGACAACCGTCTGCGGTTTCGGATTGGGATAGCAATCATAGACGTCATCGATGACCTCGCCGCAGCCGAGCAGATTCACCAGCTGGCAGGCGCGATCCGCAGCCTCGCGGCAGGTCGCCGCGCAGACGCCGCGCTCAAAACGGCCGGACGCCTCGGTGCGCATGCCGAGCGCGCGGGTTGTCAGGCGGATGTTGCTGCGATCGAACGCAGCAATCTCGAACATGACCGTCGTGGTCTCTTCGGTAATCTCGGATTCCTCGCCGCCCATGACGCCAGCAATGCCGGTTGCATTGGTCTGATCTGCGATCATCAGCATGTCGGTCGTCAGGTCGCGCTCTTTGCCGTCAAGGGTCACAATCTTCTCACCCTCATACGCACGGCGAACGATCACGTGCTGCTGCTTCACCTTCGCCAAGTCGAACGCATGCATTGGGTGACCGGTTTCGAGCATGACATAGTTGGTAATGTCAACGATGTTGTTGATCGCACGCACACCGGCGGCGTTGAGCGCCTTGCGCATCCACATCGGGGACGGACCGATCTTGATGTTCTTAATTACACGGGCACAGTAGCGCGGGCACAGATCGGTATCCTGAACCTCAACCTTGACGAAATCTTCCATCCTGCCCGGAACGGTATCGACCTTGATTTCCGGTTTATTGAATTTGGTGCCCAGCGTCGCTGCCGCCTCACGGGCAACACCCCAAACGCTCAGGCAATCCGGACGGTTGGCCAGAATCTCGAAATCGACAATGGTGTCATCCACGCCGAGAATCGGACGGACGTCGCTGCCCGGCGCATATTCCTCATTGAAAATCAGCAGACCTTCATCGCCCACGGACGGATACAGATATTCCGGAACGCCAATCTCCGGGCCAGAGCAGCACATGCCGCAGGATTCCACACCACGCAGCTTGCCCTTCTTAATCTTGATGCCGCCCGGCAGCTGAGCGCCCACCTTCGCGACCGGCACAAGGATGCCTTCCTTCACGTTGGGCGCGCCGCAGACGATCTGCACCGGCGCTTCCTCGCCGACATCCACGGACAGAACATGCAGATGATCAGAGTTTTCATGCTCACGCACGGAAAGAATCTTGCCGACAACGACACCCTGCAGCGCTTCATTCTGATCCTCCAGACCTTCGACGCCCGTGCCGTGATTGATCATTTCATCCTGAAAAGCCTGTGCAGAAACCGGGATATCGGTATACTGCTTGAGCCATTGCATCGGTACTCTCATTGTCTTCTTCCTCCAACCTTAGTCATCACGGAACTGGGACAGGAAACGCACATCGCCTTCAAAGAGCGCGCGCATGTCCGTAATGCCGTAACGCAGCATGGCAATACGCTCCAGGCCAACGCCGAAAGCAAAGCCGCTATACTTCTTGCTGTCGATGCCGCACATCTCCAGCACCTTGGGGTTGACCATGCCGGCGCCGAGCACCTCAATCCAGCCGGTGCCCTTGCAGATACGGCAGCCCTTGCCGTGGCAATTGACACAGGTCAGATCGACCTCGGCAGATGGTTCGGTGAACGGGAAGAAAGACGGACGGAAGCGCGTGGTCATGTCCTCGCCGAAGAGCTTCTGAGCGAACGCGTCGAGCGTGCCTTTCAAATCGGCCATCGTCACATCCTCAGCGACGACAAGGCCTTCCATATGATGGAACACCGGAGAATGCGTCGCATCGACCTCGTCAGCACGATACACACGACCCGGGCAAACAATGCGGATCGGCGGCTTACGATTCAGCATCGTGCGCGCCTGAACCGGAGAGGTATGCGTACGCAGGACGACGTTGTCCTCAATATAGAAGGTATCCTGCGCATCGCGCGCCGGATGATTCTTCGGGATATTCATCAGTTCGAAGTTGTACAGGTCAAACTCAACTTCCGGGCCTTCGACAACATCGAAGCCCATGCTGGTGAAGACGCTGAGCATCTGATCCTGAACAAGAGAAATCGGATGCTGCATGCCAAGGGCAGTATGCTTGCGCGGCTCGGTCACGTCGATGGCTTCGCTCGCCAGCTTCTTTTCCTGCTCCTTCTGCTTCAGCTGCACATCCAGCGCATCCATCTTCTGCGTCAGCGTCGCGACAACCTCATTGATCATCTGGCCGGCCTTCGGACGATCCTCCGCCGGAATCTGGCCCATGGAGCGGCGAAGCAGAGAGAGCTCGCCCTTCTTGCCCATCAGCTTCAGTTTCAGCGCATCAAGGCCAGCCTTGTCGGTAATTGCCGCAAGCTGCGCCTGTGCTTCTTTCTGGATTTTCAGCAGTTGTTCTTGCATATCCATGTGAGAAAACCTCCTTCGTTATAAAAGAAAAAAGCCTCGTCCACAAAGGGACGAGGCTGAATTTCCTCGTGGTACCACCCAAATTCGCCTCGTGTATGCATAAGCACACAGTAAGGCCTTTGACAGGATAACGGGTCGTCCGTCCCCGCCTACATATCAGCGGAGCAGCTCATGAGTGAATTTCCCGAAGCAGCCTGAGCAGAATTACAGCCAAGTTCCGCTCTCTCTGTGAAGCGCTTTTATCCGGGCGTTGTCTCATTCATCGCCTTTAGCGAGTATTATACATGATTTTCGCAGGAATATCAAGCGAAAAATGCATTTTTGAATCATTGAAGATACGCTGCATCCCCGCAGAAACAAAACTCTCCGGGATGGTGGCTGCATCCGCAAGGCGTATCCGCCGCTTCTTCAAGGCTCATCTGATCAAACTCCTGCGCGAGTTCATCCGGCAATTCATCCAGATGATCCATCAGCAGATGCATAGCAAAATGTCCCATGACGCGTTCAATCTCCGCCTCGTCGTGCGCAACGACATATTCCGTCATACCATCGACAGTCTGATCCTCGCGAACCAGCATCAGGCGACCTTTTTCCTGAAAATCTTCCTGTTCACCAAGAATCATATAGGTTTTTCCGCCGATTCGAACGGTAGCCAGATGGCGAAGAGATGCCTTTTTGCCCTCGACGTCATATACGTCCACCCATTCATCCTCGAAAAACTCATCGTCTTCAAATGGTCCTGTCATATGATTCCTTTCAGAAATGTGCGATTTACGCGTTTTCGTTCTGCGTGAGATAGGCATCGTAAACCGCCGCGATCATCGCCTCATCTTCCAGCGACTGATAGCAGGGATTGCCCTCATCATCGATCGTGCTGCGCATAATAAAACTCTCGTCCTGCGCGATATCGTCTGTTGCCTCAGCACTGGTCAGCAGCACATAATCCTCACCAGCATAGCGGATATTGGCGCTCAGATAGAATCGGATTGCGTTGCCATCCTCGTCAACCATTTCAAGAATACCGTCGTCGTATTCTTCTTCATCCTCATCTTCCACTGCTGCATAATCCAGTACGGATGCATTAGCATCCAGATAGGACTGAAGGATCACAACAGCAGCGACCATATCGACCTTCTTTTTTCGGTCCTCGCGCCGCATATTGGCCTCCAGCAGCGCGCTCTCTGCCAGCATGGTCGTCATTCGCTCATCGTAGTAACTGACAACAAGGCCCAGTTCTTCCAGTTTTCCAGCAAACTCGCGGACCTTTTCCACCTGGAAGCCCTGCGTACCATCCATATTGCGCGGCAGTCCGCAAAGGATCTTCTCCGTTTCGTACTGCTTGGCAATTTGCGCAATATGACGCGCGTCCGGACCGTATCCGACGCGCGTATATGTTTCAAGAGGCTGAGCTGTAATGCCGAGCGGATCGCTCACAGCAATGCCAATTCGACGATCACCGACATCCAGCGCAACAATTCGCTTATTCATCATCTATATGATCCTCAGACATTCTTGGACAGGTAGAACTGCACAAGCTCTTCAAGCAGTTCATCTCTGTCAATGCGGCAAATCAGCGAGCGCGCGTTCTGATAGCTGGTGATGTACGTCGGATCACCGCTGATCAGATAACCGACGATCTGCGTAATCGGATCATAGCCCTTTGCGGACAAAGCATGATACACACACAGAAGTATCGTCTGCGCATCCTGCGGATTTTCACTGATTGCTTTGAAGTGCTGCGTTCCCATATCCGAATTGATCATGATACGTTCCCCCCTGCAGTAAGTTGGCACGCTATATTATACACGATACCGTCCTTAGTTTCAATCGGCAGGGGAATAAAACTTTTCATAGGTCTATTGATATGCATGCTTTCATCTCGGAGCGCATCTGGCGAAAGGAGCATGCCAGACTCTGAACCAAAACAAGAAGCGGAACCGCAATCAGGATTCCCCATATACCCAGCAGACTGCCCATCACAAATACAGCAAGAATGGACGCCAGAGGATGCACAGATGTGCTGGAGGCCGTGAAATACGGACTGACAAAGTTTCCTTCGACCTGCTGAACCACCACAAGCATGATCAGCGTAAGCAATGCAGTCTCCGTCCCCTGCATCATTGCACTGAGCATAATCGGCACAGCAGCCAAAACAGGCCCGATATATGGAAGAATTTCAAGAATGCCCATCAGCAAAGCGAGCAATGCCGCATTGCGCACACCCAGAAGCAGAAGCACGACATACGTTGCCGCCGTCACAAAGGAGCTGGTCTTCACAAGCCCGGACAGGTAACCCAGCATGGCGTTTTTGCAGGCTTTCATCGCATGCAACACAGCGTTTCGTCTATTCAACGGCACAAGCAGCATCAGGTGACTGCCGATACGCCGCCGCTCACAGAGAATGTAGTATGTCAGAACCAAGGAAAAGCCGATTCTTCCAACCTGCTTTGCAGCAGTCATCCCAGCTTTGACCAGTATACCCATCGCGCTGCTGAGCATCACCCCAAGTACGCTGCCAGAATCATTAAGGCCAGGCTGAAAGAGACCAAACCTTTCCTTCCACTGCATCAGTAACTCCATCAGACCGGAAGCGGCAGGCGAGATTCTTTCAAGCAGAGATTCTGACTGCACAATCAGATAAGGGATTAACGCAGCAATCAGGAGAAATATAAGAAGGAAAAGACCAACCACCGCAGTTCCCGCCGCATGCGCCGGACGAAAGCCTGTCTTTTCCAGTTTCGTGCATACAGGAGAAAGCAGCAATGAAAATGCCGCCATATATCCCAGCACAGCGATAATCCCTCTTAGTTCGATACGCTTTTGATAAACAACGCATCCAGCCAGCGTAAAACCAATCACAGTCAAGATGATCCGTTTCATATTTCTTCCTTTTCCGATCCAAAGAAAGGGAAAGCATCGCTGCCTTCCCTTCTGTTTTGCATTACTTCATCCAGCATTCGGCAAGCTGACGGATCATTTGTGATCCGTTTCTGGCCAATACCCGCTTCATCTTCTTTCCCTGAGGCATCATCATTACGCCAGTTCCCACGCTCAAGCCGATCAGACTGCCAGCAGCAATTCCTTTCATGGTGGACATCCGCACGCTTCGTTTCCCTCCTTCGAATAACTCAGCCCATTGTGCAGAGCTGCGGGAATGCTCAGCTCATCGCCTGCGGCTCTATATGCAAACATCCAGATTTTCTGCTGATTCTCCGCAGGCAAATAACCGGGCACAAGCTCAAGCGCCAAAACATCAAGCGTCTTCTCATCGATCGCATAATCCGTTACGCGACCTACGAGCGTTCCCGTATCGTCCCGGACAAACGGCAGATTCTGCTGTTTGTTTTTTCGCCGATATTTCGACCACCCGTCAATCAGAATGAACTCTCTGGCAAGCATAAGCACATGCTGCGCAGCCACAATTCGCTTTCCATGCATACCGCCCGATACAATCAGCGCATAAACCCGTTTTCGCGCCCTGTCAAAGCAAGCATCCTGAAAAAGCCCGATCTGTCGTTCACCCAAAACAACCG
>CAZACE010000027.1:0-11133 GCA_964483255.1 uncultured Oscillospiraceae bacterium | reverse complement strand
GCTGGCGCCGATACTGATTTCGGCCGCGACATCACCAGCATGGCGAAGATCGAGCAGGGCCCGTTCTACGCAATCGAAGAAGTCCCGGCGATGCCGGCCTGCTCCGGCGGCGCGAAGCGCAATATCAAGGGTCAGGTCCTCAACTGGGATAACCAGCCGATCGAAGGCCTCTATTCTGCCGGTGAGCTTGGCTCTCTGGTCTGCAACCTGTATCAGAATGGTACCTATCTCCACGAGGCGATTTGCTCTGCCCGCGCTGCGATCGATACCATGCTCGACGGTCGCGCGGACATCAAGCCGAGCACCGGCGGCGGCGCGAGCGCTCCGTGGGCTGAGGCGGAAGACGGCGATTATTCCGTGATGTGCCAGGGCCTCCACGATCCGTTCGAGGTCATCTTCACCATCAAGGATAAGAAGCTCGTTAACATCACTGTGGGTGAGGGCCGTGCGAACATGTTCATGACGGATGAGCAGTTTGAGTCCTTCGCGAAGATGCTTATTGAGACCCAGAGCATGGGTGTCGACGCTATTTCCGGCGCGACGGTCGATTGCCAGGCGATCACCGGCGGCATCATGGAGGCGTTCTCTCACAAGACCTCCTAATCCTGATTGTGAGAAATCCGGCGGTAATCAGGGAATGAATTCTCCCTGACCTGAGGATATGAAAAGTCATATAGGCCCGCCGTCTCATTATCGAGGCGGCGGGCTTTGCTGTTTTAGCAGTTCGATGGGATAAAGGGTCAAACAGCCTGGCAAAGATTGGTCATTTTCTTTTAACGGAACAGACCGATGGAGGATCATATGGATATCAAGCAAATCCAGTGTTTTATCGAAGTGAGCAATACAGGCAGCTTTACGGCTGCGGCAAAACGCCTGTATCTTTCTGTTCCGGGACTGGTAAAAACGATAGACAGGCTGGAGACAGAACTGGGTGTATCGCTGTTTGTACGAATGCGTTCAGGGGTGAAGCTTACACCTGCCGGGCAGGTACTTGCCCGATATGCGCAAAGCTATATCCGCAATCATGAGATGATTTGCAGCAACGTTCGCAAGGCTGCTGCACAGCGGGAAATGCGCGTTGAGGTATGTATGACATGGGGGCTTCTGAGCTTTTTCCCGCGCAATTTTCTCTCGCGGTTTGTGCTCAACAACCCGGATGCCTCGTTAGCCGTACATAATTACTCGCTGAAAGAATTGCACGAGGCGCTGTGGGAGTACCGTGCAACGATCGGACTGTACTTTGGCGAAATCAATGATGCGAATCTGGAGATTCTTTTTCATCGCGAGGCCCCTTTGCATGTGTTGATGGCGAACAGCAATCCGCTGTGTGAAAAGGAATCGCTGAATATAGAGGACCTGAAGCACTCAAAGGTAGTTCTTGTCAACAGTGATCCGGACGTCATGCAGCGCCTCCAGAACCGATTGGAGAGTATTGGTTGTCCGCCGCAGATTATGCTGGACAGCGCTGAGTGGGAACAGGCGATGGAGCTCATTGCCAGCGCCGGATATATCTCTTTCTGCCTGCCTCCCGGAAAGCCGGGCAATATTTCGCTGCAGACGCGCTGCGTGAATAATCTGGGGCTTACCGTGAATTTTAACATGGCAATCATGAAGGGCGTAGCGCTGACAGATGCGGAGCGTCGCTTCGTGAATTACGTCGTAAATCTTATGAACGCCAATCATTGAGCCGACGGCCAGGAACATAGCAGCCATGACGATAACAAGCCGTGAATGAGGTGCGCAAGCCGATGAAAAAGAAACTCAATCGGGAACTGAATCGGGAAATGCGTCCGTTTCGCGTCAGACTTACGGCAGAGGCGGCCTTGCGTGCAGCATGCATAAGCGGTGTGTTTGTTTTGTCTGTATGGCTGCTTCTTGCGCTGGCAGAGCGTATACTCGGCTTGAAATGGGCGGCGCTGCCGGCATGGATGTCGCTTGTATGGATACTGCTTTTTGGAGGGCTGTATCTGCTTCGGTATCGCCTTAAGGAAAAAGAGGCGGCGCGGCGGATAGATGCGCTCTGCGGAATGGATCGTATCACGACGGCTGTGGAGTTTTCTGAGAATGAAAGCGTGCTGTGCAGACTCCAGAGAGAGGATGCAGCGCGCAGATTAGCGTCCATCGATAGCGGTGCGATGCGCATTGAGCTGCCAGTTCCGGCGATGATTGCCTGTCTGATTCTGGCAGTCATGATTGCCGCGACGCCGCAATTGCCTCAGCGTGTGACGGATCAGGTGTGGGCGTATCTGCAGGAGGCGATTCCGGGTCTGCGCAGACAGGAAAGCGAAGAAACCGCCGCGCTGCGAGGAATGATTGAAGCACTGCGCAGCGAGGTGGAAAACGCCGATCTGACGCAAGACGATAAAAGCTTGCTGCTCGCCCGGCTGGACGAGATGCTGGAACAGGTGGGCTCTGGTTATGCGGATATCACAGCTTTACAGGAGATTCAGACGACCATGGACGGTATGCAGCAAACCGTAAAGGAACTGACGCCCAGAGACACCTATATGGCGGCGATGATTGAATTTGATAGTCTTCGTTTGCTGGGCGAGGCGATTTACGACCGGAATATGGACGTGGTGACGATGATCCTGGATAGTATTGGCAGACAGCTGCATGAAAAAGAGGGAATGGAGCAGGTGAGCGTGCTGATGAATCTGGTGTATGATATCAATGCATCGCTGGCTAAGCCGCTACAGGACAACGGGCAGGAACAACTTCGCCAGGGCATGATGATGTTTGCCGGCGGTCTGGAAAGCGCGGCGGAGATGGTGTATAACCGTCGGGACAACAGGAAGATTATCGACACGGCTCTGGACAATCTGGAAACGTATATCAGGGATTATCTGGGCATTGAAGCGGAAGGCGAGCGGTATGATCCTTATGCGGATAGAGTGTATGAGCCGGGAACGCAATCCTCAAGCAGAGTCTCTTCGGGTTTGGCCTCGCCTGCAGAAAAGCCTCTGAGCCGCGCTGAGACGGAATATGTGTACAATCCATCCGAGTCCTTACGGGCAAGCAGTTATGCGCCGGGCGCCTTGAACGAGAATGGAGAAGTTCAGCGAATCAGAGCGGAAGAGCGGGAAAGACCAACGGGTGCACTGCCCTATGGCGAGGTGTACGGCTCATATTATGCGGCTTACCTTGACTTGCTCTCCGACGAGGCATTTCCGCAGGAACTGCGGGAAACGGCGGAAAACTATATAGGTGGATTGTAACAGGAATAGGAGTGAGCGAAGGATGGTCAGCGAAGCAGACGTCCGGTTGTTTTCGGATAAATGCACGAAAATCTTTGAACAGGTCGGGCGGGATATCATCGGTCAGAAGGATATCATCGAGCTGACCGTGATCGCCATGATTGCAGGCGGCAACGTGCTGCTTGAAGGCGTGCCGGGAATTGGAAAAACAAGACTGATTCGGTCGTTGGGGCGCGTGTTTTCACTGCCCTTTTCTCGTATCCAGTTTACGCCGGATCTCATGCCGGCCGACATTACAGGCACAAATGTGCTGGAAAAGGATGAACAGGGAAACGCAAGGTATACATTCAGGCCTGGTCCGATCTTTAGCCATATCGTGCTGGCAGATGAAATCAACCGCGCCACGCCGAAGTCGCAAAGCGCGCTGCTGGAGGCCATGCAGGAGCATGTGGTGACTGTAGCCGGTGAGGATCACAGGCTCGAAGAACCATTTTTTGTGCTGGCGACGCAGAACCCCATCGAACAGGAGGGCACCTATGCGCTGCCTGAGGCACAGGTGGATCGGTTCATGTTCAAACTTCTGATGCGGTATCCAACCGTGGAAGAGATGAAGCAGATCGTGCTGATGACACAGAAGACCATGGACGAAGTTGCTCAGAGCGTTGTAGATGGCGTCGAACTGCTGCGAATGCGGGAGACGGCAAAGGAGATCCCTGTCACGGATGAAATCATCATGTATACAATGCGCCTTGTATCTTCCACGCAGCCGGGCTCCCCGGAGGCTGGCGAAACAGCGGAAAGGATGATACGCCTTGGCGCAAGCCCGCGCGCAGCACAGGCGCTGATTACCGGCGCAAAGGTACGGGCAATGGTGATGGGCCGGTTCAATGTCAGCCGCGAGGATATCGATGCACTTGCCTGTCCTGTGCTGAGACATCGCGTGAAGCTCAGTTATGAAGCGATGGCAGAGCGTATCACGCCGGACGAAGTAATTGCAAGGCTGGTCGCCGGGATGAAGCAGGAGAAAAAGCGCAGATAAGAACCTGCACAGGAGGAAGAATCCATGTCGGGAAGAGCGAGGATATTGGACGGCGCTTTTTTGAATGCGCTGGAAACACTGGACCTCAACGTCCGGCAGATGAAAAGCGGAAGTTACAGCGGCGCCCGCCGTTCGCGCGCATATGGATCCTCGCCGGAATTTGCCGATTACCGGGATTATGTTCCGGGAGATGATCTTCGGCGTATCGACTGGAACGCAGCCGGCCGGTTTGACAAATACCTGATTAAGCGCTTTATGGATGAAAAACAAGGGAGAAACTGCATCTATCTGGACGGTTCGGCTTCCATGGGTTTTCAGAGCCAAAAGGGATTTGCCGCGCTTCGGCTGGTCGCAGCGCTGGGATACCTGTCTGTGACAAACATGGACAGCGTCTCTGTACGGGTTTTGTCCGAAAAAGGATGCAAAGAGCTTGGCGGGCGCATCAGCGGCCGGGAAGCTTTTTTTCAGTTGGGCGAGCAGTTGGATGCGCTGCAGTTTGCAGGAGAAACGGATTTGGGGGCAAGTATCCGCAATGATCCCAATCCCGGTACAGATGACGGCGTATCCTATATTGTTTCAGATTTTCTCACAGAAAGCGATTGGCGGGGAGCGGTGGATCTGCTGTTGAGTCGACGCCGCGAGGTTGCGCTGGTTCAGGTGCTTTCATCTGAAGAGATCAACCCTGAGCTGAGCGGGCGGTATACGTTTTGCGATGCAGAGGAAACGCGTGGAGCGCGCATGACACTGGACGTGGACAGCGACGCGCTTCGGGCATATCGAGAGACAGTGACGCGGTTTCTGACGGAGATTCGCCGCTTTTGCGTTTCTCGCGCGGTACCATATTTGCTGATGAAGAGTGACGAACGAGTAGAGGATGTGCTGCGTACAAGAGGCTGCATGGAGGAACTGATTCGATGAGTTTTGTGTATCCTGCGGGACTGTGGTCACTGCTCGGGCTTGCATTGCTGATCATATTCTGCCTGACGAGGCGGCGCTCGGAAGTTACGACGATATCGAGCACCTATCTTTGGCGGTTATCCGATCAGCATCGAAGAAATAACAGATATCTGCGGCGTATAAAGCGGATACTGTTTTTTCTGCTGCAATTCAGCGCGTTGTTGTTTGCGGCGCTGCTTGTTGCGCAGCCGATCGTGATGCTGCCGGATTTCGGCGTTGATGTTGCAGTCATTTTGGATGCGTCGGGCAGCATGAACATAGCGGATGCGCGGGGAGAAACACGGTTCGCCCGCGCTGTTGCAGCCATGGAGAGTGACATGAAAAAGATGCCGTGGGGGGCAAGCGTGACAGTGATACTCGCCGGAGATGAAGCTGCCATTGCAGCCGACCATGTCCGCCCAGGCGCCGGGCTGCGCGCTGCGCTGGAAGGCGTGACGTGCGGATGGGACGAAGGAGATCTGGACGGCGCACTGTCTCTGTGCGAAGAAATGATGGCAGACGGGCTGGTTTCCCGCGTTATTCTGTATACCGATACGGAATACGAACAGACCGAAGGGATAGAAGTTGTCTGTTTGCGTGGCGCGGACGAATGGAATGTCAATATCGGGACGTTGCGTGCCAAAGGTTCGATTTATGGCACGGCGTTTGAGACGACCATCGTAAGCAGCGGCAGAGGCGGGGAGGTTTCCTTTGAGTTGATGGTGGATGGAAAGCAGCAGGATGAAGCCATGATCGATCTGTATGTCAACGGGGAGGCGCAGCCGTCCAACAGCGTCTATTGCATGGAAGGCGAAAGAATACCGATTTCCCTGCTGCTCCGTCAGGTGTACGATTATTCGGATGTGCATGTGGTTATCCGCGCGCAGGATGGTCTGCAGGCGGACAATGAGGCGCGGCTGTTCCAAAGAAAGGAAAAGACGGCGAGTGTGCTGCTCATCGGAGAGAATCCCTATTTCTGGGAAAGCGTGCTGGAAGCGCTGCCGCAGACGGAACTGACTGTAAAGCAAAATCTGAAGGATGCGCAGCTTGAAGGATATGACATCTATGCCTTTGACGGATGCATACCGGATAGTCTGCCCAAGGACGGGGCGGTCTGGCTGCTGAATCCTCCCCGGTCGCCTCGCGAAATCGGCGTTGTGTTCGGCGAGCGCCTGATGGGCACATACATAACGAGGGCGAATAACGGGGGGATGCTCGCTCAGAAACTGACACAAAACCTTATACTGCAAGATGCTGCTGTCGCACGGTTTTACGAGATGACCTCTCAGGGGGCCTTGGAGAATGTGCTGATATGCGGCAAGATGCCCGTGATGGCGGCAGGAAAGAATGAAAACGGTTGTATGCTGATTGTCATGCCCTTTGATTTGCAGGAGAGCAATCTGCAGTTGCTGACGGACTACGTTGTGCTTGTCCATAACATGACGGAAGCGAGCGCGCCGACGCTGCTCGATGCTCAAAATGTGATTTGCGGCGAACGCGTCTATCCGCAGCCTCATCCGTTGAGCGATAAGCTGTTTTTGCAGACGCCGGATATGCGTCTGAACGCGCTGGATGGGCAGACGGCGCTGGACGGCGTGCATATCGAGGCGCCGGGAAGTTACACGCTGCTGCAGGAGGTCCGCGGCGAGCAGCAGGTATTCAGCTTTTATGCGCAGATGCCGGTTCAGGAGTGCGTGGTGGCTCCGGCTCCAGAAGAGAAGCCGCTCGTACTCTCTATGAATGAAGGAGAAATGCAAGCGACACAGGAACGCCTCTTCTATCCGGCGCGCGCCATGGCTATCCTCGTACTCCTGTTGCTGCTTGCGGAATGGGGGATGTATCATCGTGAAAGATATTGATCTGTTCTTTGAAACCCCCGTCCTTTTGCTTGCGGCGATTCCGGCAGTGGCCTGTATTGCAGCATTCTTCCTGCTGCGCCGGGAAAAGGGAATCGGTTATACGGACCGCATGGCAGCCGTGCTGCGTGCAATTGAAACGCTGCTGCTCATCATAATCGCTGCGAGTCCATGCGTCACATTATACGCGCATCAGATGGAAACAGTTATTCTGGCAGATAGATCCGGCAGCATGGCGCTGCTGCGCGAGGAAATGAACGCCTGGATTGAAGCGGCAAAGCGCGATACGGATGGCAGCATTCGCGTGATTGATTTTGCAGCAGCGCCCATGGAGGATTCGTCCGCGCCGGATTTATGGGGAACAAACATCGCTGCAGCGATAGACGCGGCGGCGGGAGCGTTTACCGGTGATGCCGGATGCAGGATTGTGCTTTTTTCGGACGGTGTGGCCACAGACGGCGACGCGCTGGCGGCCGCGCAGGCGGCTGGTGAAGCCGGAATCCGTCTGGACGCGGTACATGTCAAACCGGTGTTTCTTCCCCCGCAGACGGAGGTAACAGCATTAGAACTGCCGTATGAAGCGATGGAGGGGCGATACGTCGAGGCTGCTGTAAAGGTATTGGCGGATGCAGAGACAGAAGGCATGCTGCGGATTTACGACGGCGAAACGCTGGTGCATGAACAGAGCGTTTTGATTGCAAAGGGTCAGCAGATGTTTTCCTGTGTACTGAAGGCAGAGACGATCGGTCCGCATGTGTTCAGCGCTGAGCTTACGGCGCAGGGAGATACGATTTCCGAAAACAATCGCTTGAGCGTTCAAATGAACGTCATCCGTGCGGAAAAGATTCTGATTATCGATGGAACACTCGATGAATCAGATCGGCTTGCGCAGTTGCTCCGGGAGGATGGCATGGCGGTGACAGTGGTCAGCGCGGATGCTGTGCCGCAGACGGTATCAGAGTTGTGCGAGTATGCCCTGATTGTATTGATGAACGTCAACGTACATAATCTGCCTGATGGATGGGATCAGATTCTGAAGGAGACGGTGTCGGAATATGGACGCAGCGTGCTGACAACAGGCGGCGAAAATACATATATCTATGGCGGAATGAAGGATTCTCCCTATGAAGAACTTCTGCCGGTGAAGATGAACGTGGAAGAAAAAGAAAGCGTTGATCCGGTGGCGTTGATGCTTGTCATCGATACGACGGATTCTATGCTGAGAGAATCGGCGGGCGTGCCGATAGACGTGGCCATACGCGGCGCGATCAAGTGTATTGATGAACTCAATGGAAACGACTATGCAGGTGTGATTACGTTTTCCGATGAGGCTGAGCTCCTCGTGGAGATGACCTCCATGCGGAACAAAGAGTCGGTGCTTACAGCGGTGAACAAGATTAAAACGGCGGATCCCGATCGACTGACGAAGTTCTCCGGAGCGCTTCGTTTGGCGTATGATACGCTGAAGGAATTTGAGGGCATAGAGCGCAGGCATGTGATGTTCATCACGGATGGAAGTCCGGCCGATGCGAAAGCTGGCTTTGAGCAGATTGCTGAAGAGATGCGTGTCAGCGGCATTACGCTCTCTACGATCGTCGTGGGCCGTATCGTGAATGTGGTCAGCATGCTGGAAGAACTGGCGGCCATTGGCGGAGGACGCTGCTATCCTGTGGAAAGCGGCAAGGACCTATCTGATATCATGTCTGTGGATTCGGTGCTTTCACAGGTGGACTACACCATCGCGGATCCGTTTAAGCCGCAGCGCGGAATGTATGATGTGGCATTTGCCGGGGAGGAAGAGATTACCCAGCTGTTTGGTTATGTCCGCACGGCGGCAAAGGGTGATGCGGATGTATCCTTGAATACTCCCGAGGGCAGACCGATCTATGCAAAGCGGAATGTCGGAACAGGCATCGCGGCGAGTTTCATGAGCGACTTGAGCGGTGATTGGTCACGCGCGTGGTATGCCAATGAACAGGGCCAGACGATGATTTTGCAAATGATCCGAAGCCTGCTTCCGGAAACGCTTTCGGGTAGCGAGCTCACGAAGGATGAAACCCATACCCGCGAGTATGATCTGCTTGAGAGACCGGACGGCAGCGTATTGCTGATGGAGATGTGCGCTCAGACAGGCGGAGCAGTTTTTGGAACATGGGAAGAGGCAAACGAAGTTGAACTGCCGCCCGTCGGCAAAAAATATGATATTGTGCTGCCGCTTTCTGTCGCAGTGATGCTTTGCCTTCTTGCGGATATTGCACTGCGGAGGCTAAAGCCAAAGAGCGGGTCAAAGCGGACTTGACATCTGGAAGGGCGTATGCGGCGCAGTTTTTCGTTGACAGCGATCATTTGACAATGCTATCATCAAAAAACCGGGAGGGATAGACGCCGCCCCAAAAAACGCCGGAGGAAGAAATTCGTCATGCAAAAAGACATGTTTGCCGATACCCTGATGCATCCCAATCTGGCGTTGACGGAGGGATTAACACAGCGCCCGGTCTGCTGCATAGTGATGGAAAATGCAGAGGATGCGCAGGTGCGCGCGCTTGATGTACAGATTGTGCATGTGTACAGGCAGGGAAAGCTGTGTACCGTGCTCTTTGAGTTGCCGCTGGAAAGCGGCTGGCAGGCAGCGTTGGAATGTCGTCTTGGTGCACTGGGCCTGACGGCAGGCATGAGCGGGCCGTTTGCGCTGGCTGCATCCGCGCATGGCTGCATGAGAAAGGCGCAGCTTGCGCTGGAGACAGGCGCACGGGTAGAGCCCGGACGCGTGCTGTATCCGATGAACGAATACAGCGAAGCGGCGTTGGTCATCGCGGCGGCGGACGTACTTGCGCTTGAGGACTTTGTTGCGGAGGACTTCTGCGACGCGGCGATCGCCCGGATGATTGAACTGGATGCGCATGCAGGCACACAATATGCCGACAGTCTTCATGCGTATTTGAGTTATGGGCTTGACCTGCGTCAAGCGGCACACGCGCTGAATATTCATCGCAATACGCTGGATTATCGGATGAAGCGCGTGCAGGAGCTGTTTGAATTTGATTTAACAGACGTGAACACCTGCTTTGAGCTGCTGTTCTCCTTTTGGCTGATGGACAATTTCCCGGGGGAAGCAGGACAAAAGCACGGCGAAAAAACGTATGAGCCTGCATGGATACAGGCCGCGCTCTGGCGCTATATGGAGGGCGGCACAGCGCCGACTGACGATCCGGCGGCACAGTTTACCTGCAGGCTTCTGGGCGTCAGCGTCAATTGTATGGCGGATGAAGAGCGCACCGCGCTGCTCAAGGCACTCTGTGCGCTGCTGCCGCAGACGGGAAGCTGCGCCTTTGACGAGGACATGTTGCTTTTTGCTCTGCCGCCGCAGGAGATGGAGGCATTTGCCTGTGCGTGCCGCGCAGAATGCGATAAGGTGGGTTGTCATACGGTTGTCACGCAGACGCTGCATACAGGGCGGCTGATGCAGCATGCGAAGTTATGCAGGATGGCGTTATGCGCTGCACCGCAGTGCCATATCAGCATGCAGGAGATCGGCTCCATGCTGTTCTTCATGGTGCTTGAGCGCAGGATTTCCCTGTCGCCCTATCTGTGCGAAGATGTCATCCGCGTAATGGACGACGACGCCATGCGCGGTACGGCGCTTTCCAAATCGCTGTATGCGTATTTGCTGAATTTCATGGATATGAAGCGCGCTGCCGCTCTGCTGGGTATCCATCGCAATACGATGGAATATCAGATGCGCAAGATTGACGCCTTGATTGGAAAAACAGTTTCCCAGTCACAGCGCTTTTTGATGATGTGTACCTATAAAATGCTGGCTCTGCCGGATATATATCGCCTTTAATTGTAAATTATTACAAATCAATTTGGCCGTGCAGGTTGCTATTATCCGATTAGTATGCTATAATTGACATCAACAAGAATAAATTGTTGTAAATTATTACAAAATCAATGAGCGACAGGGGATGTACAGTATGATGAAAGTTGGCGGAACGGAACTTCTGATTATCCTGATCGTTTGTCTGTTTGCGATTGGGCCTGAGCGAATGCCTAAGGTTGCCAGAATGCTTGGACGGAGTCTGGCTGCATTCAAGAAGAGCATGAA
>CAZACE010000026.1:0-11225 GCA_964483255.1 uncultured Oscillospiraceae bacterium | reverse complement strand
GATGAAGTATTCGGGCTTGGACGGACTGCCCTTGCCCACAGCATCGATGCCCACCTGAGCGCACAGCGCAAGCGCGCGCGCCACGTGATAATCGCTGGTGACCACCAGCGCCTTGCGAAGACCCCGGTGCTCCATGATAGCCCTGGCATACACGAGATTTTCGCGCGTGTTGAACGATGCAGTCTCCGCGACAACATCCGCCTCCGGCACGCCGCGCGCAAGAAGCCAATCGCGCATCACATCGCCCTCCGCCCGGGGCTCATTGCCTCCCTGTGCGCCGCAGACGATGATCAGCTGCCTGTCCTGCCGGTAGCTTTCCAGCGCAGCCGTGAGCCTGCGCTCCAGGGCTACGCTGGGCGTTCCATCCTCCTTGACCTGCGCGCCCAGGACAATGATGACGTCGCTGTCGCCCACCGGCGGCAGATGCGTCTCCTTATAATAGACAAAGCCCATCAGCCCTGCGATGCACGCAAGGCCGAAAACCGCCAGCAGCACGACGCCCATCCGCAGCCTCCTTATGCTTTGCTTGCTCAATCTGTTCTCTCCTTATTATTGCGCTGCATCCCCGATGATCGCGATCCACTCGTACTGTTCCTCGCGCAGCGCTTTGGCGCTGTCCGCCGCCATATTGCGCACGTAGCATATGTCCGGCTTCTGCTCGATCATGCAGCTGCGCACCATGGAAAATGCGCTTTGCCCGGCGAAGATCAGGTGATCCACCAGCCGGATTGAGATCATATACAGCGCCGAGCCGATGCGGTTCGTCACGTCGATATCCGCCTGCGAGGGCTCTACGGTTCCGCTGGGATGATTATGCGCGAGGATGACGGCATGCGCATGATGCCGAAGGGCTGTCTGCACCACCGTGCGCGGATGAATCGTCACCTGATCGACCGTGCCCGTATGCAGAAGCGTTCTATGGATCACGCGGCCCGCCTGATCCAGGCAGATCATGTAGATATGCTCCTCGCTGCGGCCCATGAACAGCGGCGCGCAGTAAGCCTTCGCGTCCGCAAGCGTCATGATCTTCGGGCGCTCGCCCATGCTGCTGAGCTGATAACGGCTAAGCAGTTGGGGCATCATCGTCAGCAGCAGCGCGGCGTTCTTGCCCATGCCCTTCACGCGGAGCAGCTCGCTTTCATCCGCCTCGAGCACGGCGCTCAGACCGCCGAATGTATCAATCAGCTCATGCGCCAGGGGATTGACGTCCACCCGCGGGATGGCATAGGTGAGCAGCAGCTCGAGCACCTCATGATCCGAAAAGGCTTCCAGTCCGGCGTTTCTCAGGCGCTCACGGATGCGCTCCCTGTGGCCCGTATGAATCGATACGACCTTGTCCGCCACTGCGCATCCCTCCTCCCGCAAAATGCTGTATTACAGTTCCTTCAGGCTCTCTTCCAGTTCTTCAAAACTGCGCGCCACGCGCCTGCCCGTCTTCTCCAGGCGCTCCTCGCTGTTGTGCCCCCAGGGAACGAGCACGCAGCGCGTGCCCAGCACACTCGCCAGCTCGCTGTCGGCGACCATATCGCCCACCAGCACGCAATCCTCCCCGCGAAGACCCAGCCTTGCAATCTGTGCGCGGCCGATGTCGGTCTTTTTCTGCGCGCTCTCATCGCCAAGACCGCTGATTTCCAGCATATACGGCGAAAGTCCCAGCGCCTCGCATTGCTCCTTCAGCGATTTTTCATACGAAGCCGAGAGGATCGACTGGGTGAAGCCCATTTCCCTGAGCCGCGCAATGCTCTCCATCGCGCCGGGCACAAGGCCCACAGACACGGCATGCCGGTTAAACATATCCAGCCAGATCCGGGAAATCGTCTCGTATTTGTAAACGCTGAGATCCACGCCCAGCGCAGTATAAAAATCGCGGACGGGCATGGTCATATGCGCGCGGTAGTCCTCGATTGTGATTCTGGGCAGTCCCAGCGTGTCAAAGACATGGTTGTCGCAGTCCACGCCCAGCTGCGCGTCGGAAAGCAGCGTTCCGTTGAAATCCCAGATGATGTGCTTCATCGCGTGTGCTCCTTGCCGGTTTGGCTTATTATACGATAGGAAACGGATGTCGTCAACCGCCCTCTCCCGCTGCGGCGAAGACCTGCCCGCAGGCAGCCGTCACTCAAACAGCGCCCGAATGTCCTCCTGCGAAAGCTGCGTGGGCATCGCCTCGCCGGCGGTGATCATCTGATCAAACAGCTCGCGCTTGCGCGCGCCGAGCCTGACCACCTGCTCCTCGATACTGCCGCGGGTGATCATGCGGATGACATTGACGGTGTGCTTCTGGCCGATGCGATGCGCGCGGTCCGTCGCCTGATCCTCCGCAGCGGGATTCCACCACGGGTCAAAATGAATGACCGTATCTGCGCCGACGAGATTGAGACCCGAGCCGCCCGCCTTGAGCGAAATCAGGAATACCTGACCCTTGCCGCCGTTGAACTGATCCACCATTTCGATGCGGCGTTTGGGCGGCGTTTCGCCGTCGAGATACATGCACTCGATGCCTTCGGCCTCAAGCCTGCGCTGCAGGATCTTGAGCATGCGCGTAAACTGCGAGAAGATGAGCGCGCGATGACCCGCCTCCAAAGAGCCCGGCAGGATATCCAGCAGCATATCCAGCTTGCCGCTCGAGGCCGCATAAGAAGGCAGCACCAGCGACGGATGGCCGCAGATCTGGCGCAGCTCCGTGATCGCGGCAAGCACCTCGATGCGGTTTCTGCCCGCGAGCAGGGTATCCACCTGCGGACGCAGCCGCAGCAGGCTCGCCTGATAGACCCTGCGCTGCTCCTCGGTCATATCCGCCACCATCTCGATTTCGATCTTCTCCGGCAGCTCCCTGAGCACATCGCCCTTCAGCCTTCGCAGCAGGAACGGACGGATGCGCCGCCTGAGCACGTCGCTTTCCCCGCCCGTGCCAAACCTGTGCATGAACTGCGCAAAGGAAAGCAGATAGCCCGGGAGCACAAAATCGAAGATCGACCACAGCTCACCCGGATGATTCTCCATCGGCGTGCCGGTGAGCGCAAAGCGGGTTTTGGCCCTGAGCTGCTTGACGGCGCTCGCGCCGACGCTCATGGCATTTTTGATATACTGCGCCTCATCCAGAATCGCGAAGCGGAAATTCACATTTTGCAGCTGCCCGATATCGCGGCGGATGAGCGGATAGCTCGTCAGGTATACGTCGATATCGCAGTTTTCTTCCGTCAGCCGCGCAATTGTCTGCGCGCGAGCAGTCTGGCTGCCTTCGCTGGCAACCACCGTCATCTCCGGCGCGAAGCGTTTGATCTCCGCCATCCAGTTGTACACCAGCGACGTCGGCGCCACGACGATGGAGGGACGCCTGTCCCCTCCCATGCGATGCTCGCCGCCGCTCCTTTTCGCCCACAGCAGCAGGGAGATCACCTGCAGGGTCTTGCCCAGACCCATGTCGTCGGCGAGGATGCCGCCCATGTTCAGCCTGTCCAGCGCCTGCATCCACATGAAGCCGCGCAGCTGATACGGGCGCAGCATGCTGCCAAGCGGCTCGGGGCAGGGCTCGCCATCCTCGTCCATGTTTTCCACAAAGCGCTGCACGGAATCATCCGCGCTCACGGGCAGCCTGCCGCCCTCCAGCAGACTCATCATATATGCCGCGCGGAAAGACTGAATCTCCAGCAATCCGCGGCCTGTTTCCTCTTCGTCCGCCTCTTCCTTCGCGCCAGCAGCGGCGTCCGCCAGCTCGCGCCACTCCTCCATGTCCGTCAGATCCAGGAATGAGCCGTCCTTCAGACGGAAATACTTCTTGTTGTCGCGAAGCGCCTGCAGAATCGCCAGAATCTCCGGCGCAGGCTCTCCGTTTTCGCTGAGCTGCAGCTGCAGCGCGCCCTCCTGCATGCGCAGCATGCCGGTGAAATGCGGTTTGCGCGGGGTCAGCTTGCGGAATTCATCGGAGCAGTAAACCTCCGCGATCTTCTGCATCTCATAGATGCCCTCGGTGAGGAAGCGATAAATCGGCTCCTGCCCGGAGAGCACCACGCGGCCGCGCTGCATGCGAAAGCCCGCCTTTGCCAGCAGATCCAGCGCAGCGCGCTCGCCTTCGGCGTCGCGCAGCATCAGCACGCGGTCTTCCTCGTCGCCCTTCGCAGCGACAGGGGCAAAGGGATCGATCTCGGTTTCGCCGTAGCAGAGCGTGATCTTCGCGATCACCGTGCGCTCCTCGCGGTCGAAATAGGCCTTGACCGACAGGGGCTTGCGCACGATGCGCTCGGCCAGCGCGCCGTCAATGGTCACCTTGCCCGCACGCTCGAGCGTGGGCAGCAATTGGGAAATCACCTGTGCGCTCTGCGATGCATCAAAGCGGAACGCGGCCTGTCCGTCGCGTCCAGCTTCCAGCATCACGCGCACGATCGCCCGCTGCTCTTTGGGCAGGCGCAGCACGTCGCCCTCGCAGAAGACATAGCGGCACTCACTGTCCAGCGGGCGCATGGACTTGGGCATCTGCGCACGAACCTCCAGCTCGCGTCCGCTTTGCGTCACGCCAAAGAGCAGCTCCGCCTGCGCATCGAACACGCAGGGAACCGTCACAACCTCCTCGCCAAAGGAGATCTTAAAGGGCTTGGCCATCAGCAGCTGCATGAGCCTTTGCATGTATCTGGCATCGATGGGCAGCCATTTGGCCTCAAGCCCCGTCTGCACCAGCTTGTCCTCCAGCTGGCAGATATAAGCTGCATCCTGCAAAACGCGGATGATCTTTTCATTCACGCCCGCAAAACCCATCCACTCGGGCTCCAGCACGAAGCCCTTGCCAAAGGCCATGGTCTCCTTGCTCTGCAGCGCATGCAGAAACTGCGCCATGGATTTGACGACGTACATCCGCTCCTGCCCGACGCGAAGCGCCACGCGCACAGGCTGATTGCCAATAAGCTGAAGCGTCACCTCCATCTCCAGCGGCGTTTCCATGGGCAGCGCGCCGGTGATCGTGCCCATCAGCTTTGAGGCGTTCTCGCGGGCGCGCTTTCTGCGCACCTCCTCGATCGCGCCGGAAGCCATCGCCTGCATCATCGCGCCGGCCAGATGGCGGCAGGGTCTGTGCACGTTGCCGAAAAAATCGCACGAGCAGCGGCCGGACAGCTTCGCGCCCGCCGCCACGCGCACCACGCGCCGGGGATTGTCATCCACCACATAGCGCAGCATGCCGCCCTCCTCCTCGAGGGCATGCACGCCGCCGGCCCGATACAGCGCAAGGCCGGCCGTATATTCCTCCTGCGGCGTGATGCGCCGCAGCATCTCCATCATTTCTTCTGCCATAATCTTCCCCTCACAGCAAATCGAAATTGATCAACTTATTTATAATTCTGCACCCGGAAGATGATTCCTGCCGCCCGCAAAACCGTAAACACGAAAATACGCCTCTGCCGCGGGGCAAAGGCGCACATATCGTGTGTTTATATTTTCTTTCTATGCGGATCAAGCAGCGCACCGGCACACAACAGCAGCATCTGGAACTGGAAGAAATACCGCCCTCGCGTCTCCCAGATGCAAAGCAGCAAAAACGCGCCCACCAGAGAAACAAACAGCGCCGAACCGGATACGTCCTTCCTGAAAATCGCCTGCGCGCAAGCGAGCATCGCAAGGATCATCTGCGCCATAAACAGCGCCGTACACAGGTGATAATATCCCTTGAACAGCGCGCCGTCATGGAAGATCACCTGCTTGACTGCATTGTTTGGCGTGCCGTCATCCGCTTCAAATACCTCATGCAGGCTGAACGTACCATCGCCGAACGTGGAGAGATTCTTGCGGGACATCATGTTCAGCAGTCTGTTCGGATAGCGCAGATAGTACACCCTGTCGATGATTTCCGTCATCAGCGCTGCGTCGCGCTCCTTGGGATCCTCGAAGGACGTGGTGAACACGTACCAGCCGCCGTAGCCGTACTGACCATAGCCCTCATCCTCCTGCACGGGCAGACCCATGGCGATATAATGCAGGATTGGCAGCGCGCGCCGCTCAACGTCCTCGGGATTAAGATGCTTTGCCGTCTGCGCATCCACAGCCATGCCGCCCAGCGCAAAGACGGCGGCAAGCGCCGCGCCCAGCAGCGCCGTCAGGCCAATGCGCAGCGTGAAGAGCAGCCAGATGAGGCTGCCGACGGAGGCGATGACCGCCGTGAAGCGCATCTGCGCACCCACAAACGAGCACAGCGCAAACAGAACAGCCCACAGCCCGCGCCCTTTGATCGTCTCTTCTTCCTGCGTGCGCATGGCGCAGTAGATGATCATCGTCGGGAAAGCGAGCGAAAATGCGTCGGTATACAGCTCCGTCGTGCAGTAAAGCATCGGCAGACAGGAAGCAAAGAGCAGCAGCATCCGCGTCTGCGCCTTCACGCCGCCCATACGGCGCACCACCCGCGCGCCCGCGAGCAGGCCGAGGGTAAAGAGCAGGCTGCACACAAGCGCCGCCTGCATGAAGCGGTCGCCCCAGCCGATCAGGCCAAAGAAACGGAAGATTGCCGCAAGCACATAGACGAAGCCCAGATTATTGGAACAGCGCGTAAAATACACCCACGGGCGCTCGACATTGCCGAACGTACCCGTATCCACAATCAGCTGCGCCGCCGTGAAGCACTGCTCCGCATCCGTGATGGGCACGAAGCGCAGCGCATGCGCCATTGCCATCTGCACGATGAAGTAAAACGCAGCGGCAAAGACAAGCACGCGCCGCTCGTTTTTCTCAAAGAATTCCTCCCGCTTATCCAGCCAGCGCATGCCAAAGAGCAGCGCCGCCGTACAGAGCAGCGTGAGGATCGCCAGAAGCAGCCTGCTGCGATTGTACAGCGGCCAGGGCGAAAGCGTCACATTGAGCACAGTGAAGGCGTAGCAGGGGATCATCAGCCCCATACCGATAAGAAGCAGCACATGCATCACTTTTTTTTGTTTCATGGCGCCTCCTTGAGCCGTCTTAGCTGATAGGTTCCGCGGGAATCGACAAACTCATAATCCGTTTCAAAGATCTCTGCTACACGCTCGTCATAGGGCGGGCCGAATTCCCGGTTGTAATAGATGACCAGCCACTTGGGCGGATCGGTTTCAAACTCGGCGACAATCTCGTCCATCACGGCCGGATCGGCATCTGCGAGAATCTCCTGCAGGAAGTAAAACCGCATGCAGGGCAGCGCTTTTGCCGCCACATACCATTTGGGCTCCACGCGGTAGGCCATGAAGCTGTCGCGCTCGTCCTCGGGCACGAGGCTGAAAAGCTCCTCGGCCTGCTGCGTGAATTCCTCCAGTCCTTCGCGCTCTGATATTCGCCATTCGTTGGTCTGCATACCCCTGACGCCCAGATACGCCGCGCAGACCACCGCCGCTGCTGCACAGGCAATGCGATACGCCTTCTCCTTGCGCACGCGGAGCACGGCGAAAACCCTCGCCGCGCCCACGGCCGCCAGCGGCGCGCCCAGCAGCAGATAATGCTGATAGAATTTATGGGAGAGGAACGCCGCAAGGCCGCCCGCAGCCGCGCCAGCCGCCATGGAGAGCGCCAGACCCGGATTCTTCTTCACATACGTCATGGCGCCCAACAGCGCAAGCACAGCCATCAGGATCGCCCGGTAACCGTAATCCGCGCTCAGCAGCATGGAAAACCGGCTTCCGCCGCCCGTCTGAGAATACATCATGTTGTGCACGATCGCGCCGTAAACCGATTCCGCCAGCGCGCCCTGCGCCGCCAGCCAGAGCATCACCGGAAGCGCACACAAAGCAAGCCCCGCCGCAAAGCCGACCACGCAGCGCATAAGCAGATCCAGCCTTCTGGCAAGGAGCATCCAGAACGCGATCGCCAGCGTCATCGCGCAGAGCACAAGCACATTGTTTGCCCGCGTGAGGAAGCAGAGCATGTTCATGAGGCCCAGCACAAAGGCGCGCAGCAGCATGCCGTCCGCCTTTTCGGGCAGACCATCTGCGAATGTGCGCAGGATGATCAGGATACCGGCGAGCGTAAAGACGTTCGTGTATTCCTCCGTCAGGTTGCCGCCGCCGATATTCACGGCGATCACAGCCAGATAGACAAGCTGACAAAGCACGCTTGGGGCATGCAGCTCATCTGCAATGCAATCAAGCAGGAGCAGGCAGGCAAAGAGGAAGATCACCTGCTGCACGAAGATCGCGAGCGTCGAATAACCGCCGGAGAGGATCTGCGGAATCGCCTGCAGGATAAAGACCAGCGGGCCCTTGTGATCGAAGATCTCCGTATAGGGCACGTAGCCATTTTTGAGCGCCGTGCCCATGGTCATGTAAATCGCGTTGTCGCTGCCGATGCTCGGACCAAGGGGCGTGGTGAAGGTATAATAGACAAGCGCAAACAAGACGGCCAGCGCAAGCGACACGCCCACGGAGGCCAGCTTTTTCTTCGTCATATCTTCACATCCCCTTTCTTATTCTCCGGAAGTATCGCCGCGCCCAGCATGATGGGCAGCGCATAGAAGATCGGCATCAGATAGCGTATCTCGCCGCTCTTGGGCGAGAGCAGGCAGATGCCCAGCGTGCCGAAGAAAAACATCCACGGCGCGATCTCTTTGACGCCGCCGCGCAGCACAAAATAGCACAGCAGCAGCAAAAATGCCCAGGAGATCGTATTCACATAAAACAGCATGCCCACGCCCGGCAGACGGCGCAGCGTGTAATAGATGACTTCAAAGAATTCCAGCCGCAGGGTGTTAAGTCTCTCGTCCTGGCGAAGCGTCATGCCGCCTTCATCCGGCGAATTGAGCGTCAGGCAGACGATGGTGTTGCTGTCCGAGGGATAGAAATAGCCGTAGATCATATTCAGCCAGGCGTCCAGATACACGCCCGGATGCCTCATGCCCATGGAGACAAATGCGCTGAGATATGCTGAGAGATTGCCATTGCCCAGATCCGGATTGGACGTGTCCTTCACCGGGTCGCTCAGGCGCGGATCGTAATGTTCAATCGCATTAAGATCGAGCACGCGGGAAACCGCCGCCAGCTCCTCATCCGTCACATCCGCCGGATAAGTATTCAGGTATCTCGCCGTCATCTGGAAGGGGATGGAGAGCATCTCCCTCGTCTCGCCCGGAATCACGCCCAGCGCGGGCAGCAGAATTGAGCTGTAGCCCACGTGGAAAAGCGCTGCCGCGCCCAGAAGCGCCGCCGCAAGGCGCAGGCGCACGCCGCGATAGCGGATGATCAGGAAAACAGCGGCAAAGGCCAGCGCATACATCGACGGCTTGCGCGTGAGCATAAGCATAAAGCTATTTGCAAAGACCGCGAGCATGAAGCGCCTATCCCTCATCGCCGCGCCCTCACTTCTATGGATGCGCAGCATCTGGCAGACATAGATCAGCACAAACGGCGCGGCGCTCACATCCTTGCACATGTTAAAGGCATACAGCGCCGTCACCGGATAAATCGCAACGAATAACGCGATTGCAAGGCAAGCTTTCTTTTTGAGCCCCAGATCATACAGCAGGCATAGCGCATACGCCCAGGCAGAGGCAAGCGCTGCCATGCTCACCAGGCTGTAGATCAGCTGGCCGATGTTCGCATCGCCCAGCACGAGACCCAGCTTTATGAACGCCGCATACACAACCGTCAGGAACACCGGATGATGATCCGAGAGCGCGCTGCCGTCGCCGATGTAGCTGGGATAGCCGAAGAACTGCAAAAGCTGATCGTGCGTATCAAAGATATTGAGACCCGGCGCATACAGCACGAGATAGGGCACGGACCCCAGGAAAATCAGTGCGGCGCTTGTCCAAAAGAGCTTCCTTCTCTCTCCCGTGTCCGCATCCCCTTCGCGCGCGCAAACGGCGCGCAGATGATCCAGCAGCCGCACGATGAGCAGACACACGCACGCGGCAGTCAGCGCAAGCGCGAGCATGCACAGCGCGGCGGTCACCAGCGTCTTTGCGCTGCTGAGGATCAGGCCGTAGGAATCCATCGTGTCGTAGGAATAGCCCAGCGTGTGCATGACGGAAAACACGCATCCCGCAAGGCCGCAGGCAATCGCCTCGCCCTTTTGGGGGCTGAGCGCCAATGCCGAAGCAAAGAGCAGCAGGCAGGAAAGAAAGCCCGGCATCGAGCCCCAGGCCTGCCCGAAATACGCACCCATAAAGGACGCGCAGGCGCACGCCGCCGCAGCGCAGCCGAGCAGAGCCGCCGCGCCAGGAAGCCTTAGTTTGATCGTCATCAGTTTCCTCCTCTCACGGCGCAGGGATGACCACGTCCGGGAAATATTCGCGCACAAAGGGCACGTCGCGCACCTGCACCGTCAGGCCGCTCAGACCTTCCAGGCATCCAGCGTCGCCCTCAAAATCAAAGATCAGCCGGTAGGCGCACAGCGCCTGTCCGTTTATGCGGCCATATTTCTCGTTCTGCTTCGCATTGCCGTATTGGTTGTCGCCCAGCAGCGGATGGCCGATCGCGGCAAACTGCGCGCGGATCTGATGCGTGCGTCCCGTGCCCAGCAGGCACTCGCACAGCGTCAGACCATTCTGCTCATCGATCGCCTGATAATAGGTGATCGCTTCCTTGCTGCCCGGCTCGTTTTTGCGAAGGACGGTCACCTTCTTCTGCTCGGGTTTCTTCAGGAGGAAATGGCGCAGCGTGCCGTCCGGATACTTCATTTTTCCATGCACGACGCACAGATAGTATTTCTGTACCTCATGCGTCTTGATCTTTGCATCCATCGCGCGCAGCGCCTCCTGCGTCTTGGCAAGGATCACGATGCCCGCGGTGAAGCGGTCGATGCGGTTGCACAGCGCGGGCGCAAAATCCGTCTTTGGATTCCACTCGCCCTTCTGATACAGATACGCCTGCGCATAGGTGAGCAGGGTATGCACCTTTTCGCCCTCGTCGGGATGGCAGATGAGGCCGACGCGCTTGTCCAGCAGCATGATGTGCGCATCCTCATAGAGGATGGTCAGCTTCGGGCGGATGCGGGAATAGAACGGGTCCTCCTTCTGGACTTCCGCGAAGAACTCGTCCTCCACATACATATCCACGACGGCATGTTCCGCGAGCACGGTTTCCTCCGTGCCCTTCCTGCCGTTTACCTTCACGCGGCCCAGGCGCAGAAACTTGCGGATCTGACCCATGGACGCAGAGGGCATCGCCTTTTGCAGAAAGCGGGTCAGCCTGCGGCCGTCCCAGCTCTTATCGATCGTAATGCTTTTCATAGTTTCATTTCCTCAAACCCTTGGCGATCATCTCCGCCTGCGGGCGGGGACCTCATCC
>CAZACE010000025.1:0-11227 GCA_964483255.1 uncultured Oscillospiraceae bacterium | reverse complement strand
ACGATGAAAAGAACATGATCCGCATCGACATGAGCGAGTACATGGAAAAGCACAGCGTCTCCCGGCTCATCGGCGCGCCTCCCGGATACGTCGGCTACGACGAGGGCGGACAGCTGACGGAGGCTGTTCGCAGAAGGCCATATGCAGTCATTCTCTTTGACGAGGTTGAGAAGGCGCATCCGGATGTATTCAACGTTCTGCTTCAGGTGCTCGATGATGGACGGATCACCGACTCTCAGGGACGCACGGTTGATTTCAAGAATGCGATCATCATTCTGACCAGCAATCTCGGTTCTTCTGCAATTCTTGAAGGCATTGACGCAAACGGACAGATTACCGATTCCGCACGCGCGCAGGTTGAAGGCATGCTTCGTTCCCACTTCCGTCCAGAATTCCTGAACAGACTGGACGAAATCATCTTCTATAAGCCGCTCACGCGCAGCGAAATTGACCGGATCGTCGATCTGCAGATTGCGGATCTAAACAAGCGGCTCAAAGACAAGCAGCTGACGATGGCGCTCACCGCTGCGGCGCGCAGCTACGTTGTTGCACAGGGATATGATCCCATCTACGGCGCACGCCCGCTCAAGCGGTTCATGCAGCGCGCAATCGAAACGCTGATTGCACGCAAGCTGATCGCCGATAACGTGCAGCCTCGCACCTGCCTGAGGGTTGATTATGACGGCGACAAGCGTTTCATCACCGACGAAGACGAATACACTGTTTCCTGACAACAAAGCAAAGAGGACAGACCGTCGGTCTGTCCTCTTGTTTCTTTGAATTATGATCTGATCAGGCGCACATTATGCTCATACAATTCCTTGGACAGCATATGCCTGTAAAAATCAAGCATCTTCCCTGCCCAGTCATAGGAAGGGATTTGCTGATCGCACGGAAACACCAGGATGCTGTATTCCACATCAAACAACCAGATGCGCACGCTGGTGAGCACAGCGCCTGCATGCGTGTAAAAACGAATTCGTTTGCGGGCTTCCAACTCATCCGGAGCAGCTTTGGGACGCTCACATTCAATCAGCAGCGCATCTCTGGCTTCGATGTAATGGCTGCGAAGCTGTCCGAGCAGCATGCTTCCAATGCCCTGATTGCGATACTGCGGCTCAATGGCCAGATAATCAAGCAGAGCAAGCCGTTCACTGCCTGGGCAATAGAGCAGCGCATATCCGACAAACTGATCTTTAAGATAAGCGCCGAGCACATCATACAGCCCTTTACGATGCATAGAGAGGATTGCAGAAAGCGACTTCAGCTCGCTTGCAGGAAAATCACGTGTCATCGACTGCCGATACAGCAGCGTGATTTCCGCGGCATCCATCTTGCGAAGCTCCAGCATACACTTCCCTCTCTTCATAATGTCTGCAGTTATGCGCCGACGATGTTATGAATCCAAACCCCTTTGTGAACCAGATACATTCCGATAATGACTTTGATCAATTCCAAAGACTGAACAGCCAGATACAGCGGGACGATCGGCAGAGCAGTCATATTTGCCAGAATATACGCAACAGGCACACAGACGCCCCATGTAAAGCCGCTATCGAAAATGAAGGTGATGATCGTGCGTCCGCCGGAGCGAAGCGTGAAATAGCAGCAATGCGCGATGGAATACAGCGGCATCGAAGCTGCAACCACCCAGATCATCTGCATCGCCATATGGCGGACGTGCGACTCGGTATTGTATATCTGCGGAATGACCGGAGAAAGCACAAAGAGCAGCGTGCCCATAATCAGATTCGACGCGACCGCCGTTGCCATCAGTTTCCAGGCGGTATCCTTTGCTTCCTGAACACGGTTTGCGCCAAGCGCCTGGCCAACCATGATCGCGACGGCGTCGCCCATGGACAGGAACACGACCTTAAACAGATTGGAAACGGTTGTGGCAATATTGCACGCGGCAACAACGTCCAGGCCTCTGACAGAATAGCACTGAAGCAGTACGGCCATGCCGGAAGACCAGAAGAATTCATTGACCAGCAGCGGCATACCACGCTTGCAAACGTCCCTGATCAATTTCGCAGGGATATGAATGCTGCCGTACGCGCCGTTGATAAAAGCAAAAACCGAACGTTTCGCATGTGTATAGCTAAAAATGATCAGTAACTCGACATAGCGCGAAAGAGCCGTCGCAATCGCTGCGCCCGTGACGCCCAGCTGCGGAAAACCAAACTTACCGAAGATCAGGAAATAATTGAATACAAGATTGACCAAAATCGCGGAAATGCTGGCGATCATCGGCACGCGCGTCTCGCCCACCTCGCGAAGTGTGCTGGCATAAATCTGCGTAATGGCAAACGGGATCAGACCCAGGAGCATCACATTCAGATAATCCAGGCCAAAGGAAAGCGTTTTGCTTAAATCATCCGGACTGGTTCCCTCTGCCAGATACAAACCAATCAGCTGTTCGGGGAACAGGATGAATATGACGCCGGCACAGACAAGCATCGAAGCCGCAATCAGCCACTTGATGCGAAAACAATAGCGCACGCCTTCATTGTCGCGTGCACCGGCATATTGCGTAGAGAAAATGCCGGCGCCGGCCAAGCCGCCGAATATGCACAGATAGAAAACAAAGAGAAGCTGATTAACAATGGAAACAGCCGACATTTCCAGCGTGCCTACCCGGCCGACCATGACATTATCCAGCAGACTGACAACATTGGAAATGGTATTCTGAATGATAATGGGCAGCGCGATCGATACAACCCTCTCATAAAATGCGCGATCGCCAATCAGGGTCTTACGCAGGCGCCCGGACATTTCAGCCATGATTTCTCTCCTTCTTGACGAATGAATTACGTGAAAATCAATATATCATATTTGATTGCGTTTGTAAACCACCAGGCATCTATGGTATAATTTCATTATATAGTTTGTTTTCAAAATAGAAAGGAGCTGCACTATGAACTTCAAAATGATTCACGAGAACTACAATGTCACCAATCTCGAAGCCTCTATCGCGTTTTACGACAAGGCGCTCGGCCTCAAGGAAGTGCGCCGCAAAGCAGCTGAAGATGGTTCCTTTATTCTTGTCTATCTGAAAGCAGAAAAGGGCGACTTCGAGCTCGAGCTGACCTGGCTGCGCGATCATCCCCAGGCATACAATCTCGGCGAATGTGAGTTCCATCTGGCGTTTGAAGCCGACGATTTCGAGGCTGCGCATGCGCTTCACAAGGAAATGGGATGCATCTGTTTTGAGAACGATGCGATGGGCATCTACTTCATCGTTGACCCTGATGGCTATTGGCTGGAAATCCTTCCTGTGCGATAATTGCAAAATCCGAACATTTTTTTGACAATTTTTTGTAGCGTTCGCAGATTCTGGTAAAATTCCCTCTTTAGGGCTTTACAACCCATATAAGTTGCAGTATTATAAGCTCTGTCTTCTATATTACTGTGTTTAAGTCCAATTCAAGGAGGAAAAACCAATGAAGAAGCTTATCGCTCTGATTCTGGCCGCCATGCTGTGCATGCTGACCTGCGCTGCCCTGGCTGCCGATCTGAAGATCGGCGTCATCGTCGTCGGTGACGAGACCGAGGGCTACACCCTCTCCCATATGAACGGCATCAAGGAAGCCGCCGCCAATCTGGGCATCGCGGACAACCAGATCATCTGGAAGTATAAGTGCCCGGAAGATCAGACCTGCTATGACGCTGCGCTGGACTGCATCGCCCAGGGCTGTAACCTGATCATCTCCAACTCCTACGGCCATCAGACCTACATGGTGCTGGCTGCCGAAGAGTATCCGGACGTCACTTTCGCGTCCATGACCGGCGACTTCGCCGCCCTGACCGGTCTTGATAACTTCAAGAACGCGTTCACCAAGATCTATGAAGCCCGCTATGTTTCCGGCGTTGTGGCCGGCATGAAGGTTGCCGAGCTCCTCTCTTCCGGCGAGCTTTCCCCGGAGAAGCAGCCGAACTCTTTCGATGCCGACGGCAACGTGAAGATCGGCTACGTCGGCGCGTTCGACTATGCTGAGGTCGTTTCCGGCTACACTTCCTTCTTCCTGGGCGTCCGCTCTGTTGTGCCGAATGTCGTGATGGAAGTCAACTACACCAACTCCTGGTTCGATATCGACAAGGAAGCCGCTGCTGCTGAGGCGCTCATCGCCAAGGGCTGTGTCATCATCAGCCAGCACGCCGACTCCACCGGCGCCCCGGCTGCGACCCAGAAGCTGCAGGATGCCGGCACCCTGTGCTACTGCGTTGGCTACAATGTCGACATGATCCCGACTGCTCCGACCGCCGCCCTCACCTCCCCGACCAACGTCTGGTCCGTGTTCTACACCCAGCTGATGAGCGCCATGATGAACGGCGAAGAGATCCCGGCCAACTGGGCTGACGGCTTCGCCGCCGACGCTGTCAAGCTGACCGACCTGAACACCGCCATCTGCGCCGAAGGCACCGCCGAGAAGGTTGCCGAGGTCATCGCGGGCATCAAGGACGGTTCCGTGAAGGTCTTCGACGCTTCCAAGTTCACCGTTGGCGGTGAGACCCTCACCTCCTGCGAGGTCGACATGACCATCATGGACTGGGCGACCATGACCGTTGCTTACGAGGGCGAGAAGTACGAGGCGATCGTTGACGGCGCTTTCGTTGAGTCCGAGTTCCGCAGCGCGCCGTACTTTGCCCTGCGCATCGACGGCATCACCGAGATCAAGTAATCCGCAAACAATCCATGGAAAAGGGAAGCTTCTTGTGCTTCCCTTTCCCTGTTTTTTCTCAAAGATAAGGAGTGAGCAGCACCCCCATGGAATACGCCATTGAACTGCGCCACATCACCAAGACCTTTGGCTCTGTCATCGCAAACAACGACGTTTCCCTTGACGTCCGCAAGGGCGAGATCCTCTCATTGCTTGGCGAAAACGGCAGCGGAAAGACGACGCTGATGAACATGATCGCCGGCATCTACTATCCGGACAGCGGCGAGATTCTCGTTGGCGGCAAGCCCGCTGAAATCCGCAGCCCGAAGGACGCTTATGCGCTGGGCATCGGCATGGTGCATCAGCATTTCAAGCTCATCGACGTATTCACCGCCGCGGAGAATATTGCGCTGGTTCTGGACAAGAAGGAAAAATACGACCTCAAGGCCATCAAGGCCAAAGCCCGTGCCATCTGCGACCGCTACAATTTCGAGATCGATCTGGATCAGAAGGTCTACGAGATGAGCGTCAGCCAGAAGCAGACGCTTGAGATCATCAAGACGCTCTATCATGGCGCAAGCCTTCTGATTCTGGACGAACCGACCGCCGTTCTGACCCCGCAGGAAACCGAAAAGCTCTTCGCTGTCATGCGCAATATGAAGGAGGACGGCAAGTCCATCATCATCATCACGCATAAGCTGCATGAGGTGCTCTCCATCTCCGACCGCGTCACCATTCTGCGCAAGGGTGAATACGCAGGCACCATCGATACGAAGGATGCGACTGAATCCTCCCTCACCGAGCTGATGGTCGGCAAGAAGGTTGAACTCAACATCGATCGACCTGATCCGGTCAATCCGCATCTGCGTCTGAGCGTACACAACCTGACCGTCCTCAACAGCGAAGGCGTCAAGGTCGTCGATGAAGTTTCCTTCGAAGCCTTCAGCGGCGAAATTCTTGGCATCGCCGGCATTTCCGGCAACGGTCAGAAGGAGCTTCTTGAGGCCATCGCCGGTCTGCAGACGCCGGAGAAGGATTCCAGCGTTGTCTATTATCCGGACGACGACCGCGACTCCACCGCTGAACAGCTCATCGGCAAGACGCCCAAGGATATCCGCGATATGGGCGTGCATCTGTCCTTCGTCCCCGAGGACCGCCTGGGCATGGGTCTTGTCGGTTCCATGGGTATGGTCGATAACATGATGCTCAAGAGCTACAACGCCGGTCGTTCTCCCCTTGCCGACCGAAATGCACCGCGCCATCTGGCTGAGGAAATCAAGGAAGAGCTTGGCGTCGTCACGCCGTCGATCAATACCCCGGTTTCCCGCCTGTCCGGCGGCAACGTGCAGAAGGTGCTCGTCGGCCGCGAAATCGCCGCCGCGCCTTCCGTACTGATGACAGCTTACGCCGTGCGCGGCCTGGATATCAATACCAGCTACACGATCTATCATCTGCTCAACGAGCAGAAGAAGAAGGGCGTTGCGATTATCTACGTCGGCGAGGATCTGGATGTGCTGATTGATCTGTGCGACCGCATTCTTATTCTGTGCGGCGGCAAGTGCAACGGCATCGTCGAAGGCCGCAAGACCAACAAGGAAGAGGTCGGTCTGCTAATGACCCGTCTTCAGGAAGAAACGAAAGGAGGCGTCGCGTAATGGCTGCTACGCATCATGAACCTCTGCTGCGCATTGTCAAGCGCGGCGAATCCCCGTTCAAGCTCAAGCTGCTTGTGCGTATTGCCGCCGTGCTCCTCGCGCTGGTGGTCGATGCGCTGTTCATCTACTTCGTTACCGGCCTGAATCCCCTCTCCGTCTATACCACGATGTTCCAGGGCACATTCTCCACGGCCATGCGTTTTTCGTGGGCGATGCGGGATCTTGCTTCTCTGCTGCTCATCGGCATCGCGCTTGCACCTGCGTTCAAAATGCGTTTCTGGAATACCGGTGCTGAAGGTCAGGTGCTCATGGGCGCGCTGGCCACTGCAGCTGTGATGGTTTACTACGGCGGCAAGGTGCCAGCTCCCCTGCTCTATACGGCTATGCTCGTCGCTGCGGTCTTCGCCGGTGCACTCTGGGGCTTCATCCCTGCCTGGTTCAAGGCGCGCCTTGGCACGAACGAAACGCTGTTCACCCTGATGATGAACTACGTCGCCATTCAGATCGTCGCCTGCTGCGTGAACATCTGGCGCGGCCAGGCCTCCGGACTTGGCAAGCTGAACATGAAGAGCAAGGCCGGCTGGTTCCCGCAGTTCTTTGGTCAGCGCTACAACATCAATCTGCTCGTCGTCGTGCTGCTCGTCGTGCTCATGCACTGCTATCTGCGCTATTCCAAGCAGGGCTATGAGATCGCCGTCGTCGGCGAAAGCGAGAATACGGCGCGCTACGCCGGCATCAACGTCGGCAAGGTCATCATCCGCACGATGATCCTCTCCGGCGCGCTCTGCGGCCTGACGGGCTTCCTGATCGTCGGCGGCCGCGACCAGACCATTTCCACCGGCACCGCCGGCGGCAACGGTTTCACGGCGATCATCGTCGCCTGGCTGGCCAAGTTCAACACGTTCTACATGGCGCTGATTTCCTTCCTGCTGATCTTCCTGGAGAAGGGCGCAGGCGAGATTGCTTCCGCCTACAACCTGAACGACTTTGCCTCCGACATCATCGCTGGCATCATTCTCTTCTTCATTCTCGGCAGTGAATTCTTCATCAATTATAAGCCGATCTTCCGCACCAGCAAACATGAGACCCTTACCAAGGAGGTGGCCTGATGGATACCTTGATTGCATGGATTCTTCGCGCCATTCCCTTCGGCACGATCATCATGTACGGCGCAATGGGCGAAATCGTCACTGAAAAATCCGGCAACCTGAACCTCGGCGTTCCGGGTATCATGTATCTGGGCGGCTTTGCCGGCTTTGCCAGCGCATATCTCTACGAAAACTCTGTCGCCAATCCGAACATGGTGTTCAGCGTGGTGCTCGCGCTTGTCTGCGCTTTCATCGCCTCCATGCTCGGCGGCCTCATCTACAGCTTCCTGACCATCAGCCTGCGCGCCAATCAGAACGTTACCGGTCTTGCGCTGACGACGTTCGGCATGGGTATTGCGAATTTCTTCGGCGTGTACATTCTCGATGGCCGCACCGCAACGCAGAGCCTCGTTTACAAGACCTTCCAGACCAAAATTCCCGTCCTCTCTCAGATGGGCGTTATCGGTCAAACGGTCTTTGGCTATGGCTTCATGGTCTATGCTGCCGTAATTCTGGCGATTCTGATGCATTATTTCCTCAATCACACCAGAACCGGCCTGAACCTGCGCGCCATCGGCGAAAACCCGGCGACTGCCGATGCTGCCGGCATCAGCGTTACCAAGTACAAGTATCTGGCGACCTGCCTGGGCGGCGGTATTTCCGGTCTCGGCGGCCTGTACTACGTGCTTGACTACAATCAGGGCATCTGGGCGACCACCGGTCAGATCGAGGCGCTTGGCTGGCTTGCCGTCGCACTGGTTATCTTCACCACCTGGAAGCCGCTCAACGCGATCTGGGGTTCCTATCTCTTCGGCATGCTCTACTGGCTCTATCAGTTCCTGCCGACGCTGATGGGCTTCAGCGTTCCGGGCTACATCACCGACCTGATTCAGATGGTCCCCTACGTTGTCACGATCGTCGTGCTTGTGGTGACCTCCATGCGAAAGAAGCGCGAGAATCAGCCGCCCGCAAGTCTGGGTCTGGCCTATTTCCGCGAGGAGCGCTGATCAAAACAGATTCTTGCCGTACGGTTTTCCGTACGGCATTTCTTTTCCTTGACATATCTTCTCTATTTCGCTATAATATGGTCAGTATTAGGGAGTAGTCAGCGCCGGATTCTGCGTCACATGATCCAGCGTGATAAGGTCAACATACTGAGGCTTTGCTTCTGGCTTTATACGAAATGACGAGACTAATCTGCACCACGTTTAGGGGCAGATGGGGTCTCTTTTTCTATCCTCTGCCGCTTGAACATCAAATTAATCTTGGGGAGGATTTGTTAATGGGTCTTTGGGAGCTTTTTGTCATTGCGCTTGGCCTTTCGATGGACGCTTTCGCCGTGTCTATCTGCAAGGGTCTGTCCGTCCGCCGCTGCACTATCCGGCATATGCTGATCTGCGGCCTGTATTTCGGCCTGTTTCAGGGACTGATGCCGCTGATCGGCTATATTCTGGGTTCTCAGTTTGAGTCGCTGGTGACCGCAATTGCGCCGTATATCGCCTTTGCCCTGCTTGCGCTGATCGGCTATAACATGATTCGCGAGGCCAGAGAGCACGACGAGGAATCCGTGGACGACGATTTTTCTGTCAAGGCGATGGTTCCGCTCGCGGTTGCTACGAGCATCGATGCGCTGGCCATCGGCGTGAGTTTTGCCTTCCTGCAGGTGAATATTGTACCTGCCGTGTCTTTTATCGCAGTGACGACATTCGTCTGCTGTGTGTTCGGCGTCAAGATCGGCAGCATCTTCGGCAGCAAATACGAGCAGGGCGCCGAGTTCTTCGGCGGTCTGGTGCTGATACTGATGGGCTTTAAAATCCTGATGGAACACCTCGTCGGCTGATAGGTACACAAAAAGGAGATTGCGCGAAGCAACCTCCTTTTTTTCTGCCTTTTTTCTGCCATTTTTCTTGTGATTATTTGATTCTGTAGAAACGCTTTCCGTTCTCGCGCGTAACGTCGCAGAGCTCCTGCGCTTCCATACCGCGAAGACCCGCGATAAATCGGCAGATATGCGCCACGTTTGTCGGGTCGTTTCTGCGGCCGCGTACAGGCTCAGGCGCCAGATACGGGCTGTCTGTCTCAATCATCATGCGATCCAGCGGCATATTCACAGCAATCTCATGCAGATTGACGGAGCGCTTGAGCGTCACAGGACCGGCAAAGGAAATCATGCAGTCCATGTTCATATAGACCTTCGCACTCTCCCAGCTGGCTGAACAGCAATGCACCACACATTTGGGCAGACGATTCTTGTGTGCTCGCAGAATGTCGATCACATCGCCATGTGCGTCACGGATATGCAGAATGACAGGTTTATCCAGCTCGAAGGCCAAATCCAGCTGGCGGGCAAACACGTCCTTCTGGACGTCTCTTGGCGAAAGATCGTAGTAGTAATCCAGACCGATTTCGCCGAGCGCCACAACCTTTTCCTCGGTCGTAAGCCAGTTGGTCAGCACGGGAATGTCGCTGTCTTTGAAATCTTTCGCATCGTGCGGATGCACGCCGACAGAGGCATAGAACATAGGCTCTTTTCTGGCAAGCTCCACAGATTCCGCGCTGGACGCCATATCCGCGCCGACGCAGACGGAAATCATCTGCGTATCGCGCATGCGCGCAAACACATCTTCGCGATCGGCGTCAAACCGACCGTCGTTAGGATGGGAATGCGTATCAAACAGACCAATCAGCGGCGGATATTCCGCCAATACCTGTTTGCTCATATCAGCCGATCTCGCAGCCGTCTTCCATGTCGGAATCGACGGTCAGCAGGCTGAGCTTGCTGTCATCCGCATTGGCGGCGCACAGCAGCATGCCGTGGGATTCAACGCCGCGGATCTTGCGCGGAGCAAGGTTCGCCAGCAGGACAACCTTCTTGCCGACCATCTCCTCCGGCGTGTAGAACTTCGCGATGCCGGAGACGACAACACGCTCGGTATTGCCCACCTTAAGCGTGGACTTGAGCAGCTTGTCCGCCTTGGGCACCTTTTCACACTGGAGAACCTTCGCCACAACGAGCTGAATCTTCTCAAAATCCTCGAACTGGCACAGGTCCTTCTGGGTGAAGACGGTCTTCTCCTCATCAGCCGGCGCAGGCAGTTCTTCCTTCTTCGCGGCCTCCGCAATCGCAGCGAGGCGCTCGGCCTCCAGCAGCTCCAGCTCCTTGGCGATATCAATGCGCGGGAAGAGCGCTTCGCCCTTCTTAACCATGTTGCCCGGCTTCACGCCGCCAAAGGTCTTCACGGACTCCCAGGTCATCTGATTCTCGTCATCCACACCGATCTGTGCGAAGATGCGGGCCGGGGTGCGCGGCATGGTCGGCGCGATAAGCACAGCGACGATGCGCGCGCACTCGAGCAGCACATACATGACGGTGCCCAGACGCGGACGATCCGCCTCATTCTTGGCCAGAATCCACGGCGTGGTCAGATCGATATACTTATTGCACTCGCCAATCAGCTTCCAGATCTCCACCAGAGCGCCGGAGAACTGCAGGCCGTTCATGTTCTTCTCGACCTTCTCCCAAAGACCGGCTGCCATGTCGATCAGCTTCTGATCCAGCTCGGTATACTCGGCAGGAGTCGGAATCACGCCGCCGAAATACTTCTCATTCATCGCGACGCTGCGGCTGACGAGGTTGCCCAGGTCGTTGGCCAGGTCGGAATTGATGCGCTTGATGAGCGCCTCATTGGTAAACTCACCATCGGAGCCGAACGGCATCTCGCGCATGAGGAAGTAGCGCACAGCGTCGGAAGAATAGCGGTTGCACAGCTTCACCGGATCGACAACGTTGCCCTTGGACTTACTCATCTTGCCGCCGCTCATG
>CAZACE010000024.1:0-11235 GCA_964483255.1 uncultured Oscillospiraceae bacterium | reverse complement strand
CGCACATGCGGCACGCGGTATGCGCATTGGAATTGGAGCACAGATAGGTATCGCCGCAGCCGCCCTGATTCGGATCGCAGTAGTGCTGGGCGTCGCCTTCGCAAATCATATGCTGCGGAACGGCGTTGCAGTACTTGCTCACCGGCTTATGCAGATGCGCGCGCACCTCACAGGCATAGTGGCCTTCCACACCGCAGGCAGCCAACTCATGAACGCGGCCGTCGCAGGCATAGTGGCCGGCATAGCCGCAGGCCGCAGCCGCGTGATCCTTGCCGTCGCTGATGCAATGACCGTAACGACCGCACTCCGCCTTGGCATGATCCATGCCGTCGCAGGCATAGTGGCCGCTCTTGCCGCAGACAGCCTTGCTGTGATCCGCGCCGTCGCAGCCCATGTGGCCAGCCTTGCCGCAGGACGCTGCCTTATGCTGCATGCCGTCACAGTAGAAGTGGCCTTCCTGACCGCAAATCGCCTGCTTGTGGTTCTTGCCGTCGGATACGCAGTGACCCGCCGCGCCGCAGGCCGCCTGGCCATGGGTCAGCTTATCACAGTTATAGTGGCCTTCCGCGCCGCAATCTCTGGCTGCATGATCCTTGCCATCGCAGTTAAAATGACCCCACTTGCCGCAGGACGCCTTCGCATGATCCATGCCATCGCAGCCAAAGTGACCCTTGGTCCAGCAGGACTGCGGGCGGTCGTGATCCGTGCCGTCGAATTTCTCATGACCCGGAACCTGACAGGCAGGCTTGGTTGCGTCATACGCCGCCAGCGCGCCGACCGGCATCATGCTGCACAGCAGCGTTACAGCCAGCAGCACAGACAGAATCTTCTTCAATGTATTCGCCTCCTCAAATATCTCTTCCGGCAGGTCGATCGCCGGAAAATATCATCTTACAGTTATTATACATTTTGTTTGTGTTCCATGTCAATAAATGCCAGCCATGCGGAGACGATTTAACATTTGGATCGAAAGGAAAAAGCGCCCATCCAGGAGCGCTTTTCATATTCTCTTTTCACAGACCCAGCATGACCGTGGCGATCATGAAATACAGCAGCAGCGCCGCCGCGTCTACGATCGTGGTGATCATCGGGCTCGCCATGACGGCCGGGTCAAGACCCAGCCTCTTGGCGCCCATCGGCAGAAGACAGCCCACGCACGCCGCCAGCACAATCGCAAACATCAGCGTGATCGATACCGTCGCGCTGATCATCAAACCCACGCCGTCAAAGATCAGCATACGAACCAGATTGACCACGGCCATCGCCGCGCCGGAAACAACTGCCACGCGCAATTCCTTCCAGAGAACGCGGAACCAGTCGCCAAGCTCCACCTCGCCCAGCGCCATATTGCGGATGATCGTGACCGAGGTCTGGCTGCCGGAGTTACCGGCAGAACCCGTGAGCATCGGGATGAACGCCGTGAGCACCACAGCGCCCGCGAGCACGGATTCAAAATGCGTGATGATTGTCGAGGACAGCGTCGCAGAGAGCATCATGATCATCAGCCACGGCAAACGGTGCGCCACAAGGTGGATGACGCTGGCGTCCATGTATTCCTCGTCGGAAGGAATAATGGCGGCCATCTTCTTGATGTCCTCAGTGGTCTCGTCGGTCATGACGTCGACGATATCGTCGATCGTGATAATGCCGACGAGGCGTTTTTCCTTGTCAGTGACGGCGAAGGAGGTCAGGTCGTAGCGGCGGAAATCCTCGGCGACGATCTCCTGGTCGTCCGTCGTCGTCGCGGATACGATGTTCGTATCCATGATGTCGCGGATGTACGTGCTCTCCGGCGTGATGATCAGCTTGCGCAGGGACACCTGGCCGACCAGCTTGCGCTGCTCGTCGATGACGTAGCAGGTGTAGACAGTCTCCTTGTCGATGCCCGTGCGGCGGATGTAGTCCATCGCCTTGCGCACGGTGAAGTAATCCCTGAGATCGACATACTCAATGGTCATCAGGGAGCCGGCGCTGTTCTCCGGATAATTGAGGAATTGATTGATCAGCTTGCGGGTCGATTCGTCCGCGTTCTGCAGAACCTTCTTGACGACATTGGCCGGCATTTCCTCCAGGAAATCGACCGTATCATCCAGAAACATGTCGTCAACCAGCGCCTTGAGCTCGGCGCTGGATGCGCTCTCTGCGATGAACTGCTGCTGATCGGAGTTCATGTAGGAGAAGACGTCCGAGGAAATATCCTTGGGCAGCATGCGGAACAAACGCAGCACGCGCGCGTTGTCCTCAATCTCCTCCAGCCCTTCGGCGATATCCACCGGCAGGCATTCGTATGCTTTTTTCTTAAAATCCTGAAGCTTGCCCTCATCCATGAGCCTGAGCAGTTCTTCAAAATCCTTGCGGAATTCATCCTCCATCGGAGTCCCTCCTCACATTTTCGTGCTTATCAGATCGAAAATGCAGGCTTTTTGCCCCAAAAAGCGCGCGGCGGGCCGTATCGGTTCCAATCAACCGACACAAAGCCCGCGTGCAGATCCGTGGCGCGAATTCAGTCCGCCCTATTTTGACAGGCGAAAAGACGCAGCCGACAGCGCACGCAGCGCCTGACGTTCTCGGGGATTGCCCGCGTTGCTACTGGGATAATCGTCCACGTCTTTCACACCTTCCTGATTCTTTTTTCATGATGAGCAGGGCCAATCACTGCCCTGACCCATGTTTACAATACGCCCATTTTGCCCATTTGTCAACCCCGTATACGCGCGCAAAATCGCATCAAATGCTGTACGAGGCGCCCGCGCGAACCAGATACATCACGCGCTCGAGCACCTGTTTCCCGGTGATTCTTTCCAGCGCCTGCGCGTAGATGTCCAGCTGCGGCCTATGGCGCCGGATCGCGCCGGATACATCTTTGGGCGAATCCGTCTTGTAATCCACCAGCACCCAGCGGCCGTTTTCTTCAAAGCAGCAATCGATCACACCCTGCACCAGCTGGATATCGCCTGCATCCGTTTTCCGCCTGAATGTGAACGCCCATTCGCGCTCCACGCACCCGCTTCTGATCAGGCGCACGCCCAGGGGCGAAGCGAAGAAATCCGTCAGCATACGCGCAGGCACGGCGTCGTATTCTGCCTTGGTGATCACGCCGGTTTGAAGCATCTGCTCCCTCTGGCCCGCAATTTCCTGCGCCAGATCGCTTGTCTGCCGGATTTTTTCCAGATCCACCATGCGCATCATCCGATGGAACGCCGTGCCGATCTGCGCGCCGGTCATCCGCTTCCCGCTCATGAAGCGCGGCAGACGCACGATCTCCGTCCGGCTGGGCGCTGCATAGCTTTCGCCCTCCTCCAGCTGCGCGGCGCGCTTTTCATCGCGGATCACGCTGCTGACGCTCGTCTTGCGCACGGCGGCATGCTCGCTCCTCGGCTCAAAATCCATCAGGCGCACAAGCGCCTCATCCCGGGGCTGCGCCGCTTCCAGCTCGGCAATCAGGCGCATCACGCTTTCGTCGCTGCGCTGCGCCCTGCCCAGAGCCGTGCCGCCGTGATGGGCAAACACGTGCCAGCGGGATGCGCCGCAATGCACCTCTTCCTCGGCAATCGACAGCATGGCGCCGCTTTGCGCCAGCACCGGGCAGACCATGTCCAGCCCCGTCTGCATGGTGCGGATCTGCGCCGCCGTGTTCTGCGCCCGAAGATAGGCTTCTCTCTTTTTGGCGCTCGCTTCGCCGACGAGAATCAGCCGCTCGCGGGCGCGCGTCATGGCAACGTAAAGGATGCGGATCTCCTCGGCGAGCTGCTCGCGCGATGCTTTGATCCGGATCGCCTTTCGCAGGATTGTGTCGCGCTCGCTGCCAAGCGCCGTATCCACGCAGGTGAGGCCCGCGCCCAGATCCGCATGCATGAGCAGCGGTGCGCTTTGGCCTCTCGTGCTCATCTTTCTGCCCATGCCCAGCACAAAAACAACCGGGAATTCCAGACCCTTGCTCTTGTGCGTGGTCATGATGCGCACCACATCCTCGCTCTCGCCTATGGCACTGGCGCTCATGGAGTCGCCGCCCGCCTTGAGCCTTGCCGCATAGCGCAAAAACGCATGCAGCGAGCCGCCCTGGCTTTGCATAAATGCCCGCGCGCGCGATACCAGCAGATGCAGATTCGCCTGTCTGGCCGCGCCGCCGGGCAGCGCGCCCACCTTGGCAAGCAGCATCGTCTCGCTGTAAATGCGTTCAATGAGCGCATCCACGCCCTGATGGCGCGCGCACAGCCGCCAGAAATTCAGTTTTTCTTCAAACGCGCAAAGCTTTTTCGCCAGCGCGTCGTCCATGTCCTCGCGATACCTTCGTACCGCCTCGTGATAGGGAATCTTCGCATCCGGCGTGTGAATGCGAATCTGCGCCAGTTCGCCGTCGCTAAGCTCCAGCGCCGGTCCGCGCAGACTGGCGAGCAGCGCCTCATCCTGTGCGCCGTTTGAAATGGCGGAAAGCAGCGCCATCACCGCACGGATCTCCGGAATATCGAAATATCCCTCGCCCGCGTCGCAGAACACGGGAATACCCTCAACGCTGAGAATATCCGCCGCCAGGGCCGCCGTGCCGCGCGCCACGCGCATGAGCACCGCCATATCACGATAAAGCAGCGGCCGCTCGCCGCCGGCTTTGGCATCATAAAACGGCGTACCGACGAGTTCCTTGATCCTTTGGGCCGCCACAAGCGCCTCTCGCTCGACGGTTTCCAATTCGTGCTCGTCCTGCGCGTCTTCCTGCTGGTTGTCCGGCTCTTCCTCTTCTTCCTCGCCGCGCCAGATGATATGTATCTCCGCAGGCGGATCATCCTCTCTTTCCTCGAGGCCGGGAATGAGCCGCTCCCGCTCGTCGTATTCAATCTCCGTCACATCGCCGCGCATGATGCGTTCAAACACGGTGTTCACGCCGGCGAGCACATTGGCGCGGGAGCGGAAATTGCGCTGCAGATCGATGCGCCTGGCCAGCGTGTTTTCTTCTTCGTCGTAAAGCGCCGCGCGATGAAGGAACAGCGCAGGCTCCGCCTGGCGGAAGCGATAGATGCTCTGCTTCACGTCGCCCACCAGGAACATGCCGTCCTCCCGGGCGAAGCTGCCCACGATCGCTTCCTGAATCGCGCTGGAATCCTGATATTCATCGATGAACACATATTGGTAGCGCTCGGCAAGCGACCGACGGACAGCCTCGCTTTTAAGCGCTTTAAGCGCGCCGTGCTCCAGATCGTTAAAGTCCATCAGGGCGCGCTGGCGCTTGGCCGCGGTATAAAGCGCATCATACGTGCGCACAAGCTCGGCAACGCCCCGAAGCGGCGCGGCGGTCATTTTGAGATCCTGCGCCGCCTCCTCAAGGCTCACGCCCAGCGTTCCCTTCAGCGCTGCGATCGCCTTCTTCGCCGCGTCGCGCCTGCGCTTGACGGCCTCGGCAATCTCCTCGTCAAATATGTCGCCCTTCTTCTTTCTGCCCAGCGCAGCAAAGGAGACGTCTCCAAGCGCTGTGCGCAGGGGCATATAGCCCAGTTTTGCCGCGTCAATGAGATCCCCGATCAGGCTCACGTCCTGCGCACAGGCGGCGGCATAATGCGCGGGGCCATTTTCGCCCCGACAGCGTTCCAGCGTATCCAGCGCATCCCTTTGCAGCTGCTCAAGCTGCTCCCTGGCGTCGTCCGTGATCAGGGCAACAGCGGGGCTTTTTGCCAGATCCTGCGCCGTAACCCCGCAGGCCGTGACCGCATCATCGAGCCATTGCCACGGCTCAGGCCTTGTCATCATGAAATGATAGAGGCTTCTTGCCAGCTCGGCGAGCGTCTCCTGCTCATAGCAGGCGTCCGCCGCAAGGAAATCCTCGCTTCCGACCTCATAACAGCTGTACAGCGCATCCTCCATCGCCTGCGCAGCGAGCACGCCGCATTCCTGCTCATCGCCAATGCGGAAGCCCGGATCCACGCCCAGCGCCTGAAAATGCTCCCGGAGCAGATTGCCGCAGAATCTGTGCAGCGTAGAGATGCTCGCACGGGAAAGCGCCATGGCCTGCGCGCCCAGCTCCGGCCGCTCGCGCGCGGCGATGTCCAGCGCGGAGCCAATGCGCTGGCGCATTTCGCCCGCCGCCGCATTGGTGAATGTCACCACCAGCATGCTTTCAATCGGGCAGCCCTCTTTCACCAGCTGCACAATGCGCTCCACCAGTACGGCCGTCTTGCCCGAGCCCGCCGCCGCGCAGACGATCAGGCTATGTCCCCTGTCCGTGATGGCGTCAAGCTGCTGCGCTGTCCATTTCGGCATGGCGTATTCCCTCCCAAAGTATCGTCAGCTTATTATAGCACAGCATCTCCCTGTGGAAAATGGATTTTTCAATCTCCGCCGCCCAACTAGGAATTCCCTATAAATTTCAGGGAATTATTGACATTCAATTATCAAAGGCATATAATATATGTATCAAAATAAATCTCAGGAGGATGCTTACTATGATGCAGTCCCGTCGTGAATTCCTCAAGAATGTCGGTAAGGTTGCCGTCGCCGCTTCCGTCGCCAGCGCGCTCCCGATGAACGTGATGGCCGAAGCTCCGGCTCATCCCTACACCTATGCGAAGATCGATCCGGAAAAGGCCGCTGATCGCGCGTATGCCCGCTTCTCCGAGCTGGGCGGCTGCTGCGTGGGCGTCGTTGCCGGTCTGGTCGATTGCCTGGCTGAGGCCGACCCGCAGTATGCGCAGTTCCCGGTCAAGATGTTCCAGAATGGCGCTGCCGGTTACGGCCAGAACTCCCTGTGCGGCTGCCTGGGCGGCGCCGCCGCGGTGATCGGCCTGGTTTGCGAAGCCGCCGACTCCAAGGCCTGCCTGAAGGAAGTCATGGAATGGTACAAGACCAGCACCCTGCCGGCCTATGACCGCGGCTCTGCGCCGGCGGTTGCCCAGGTCGTTCCGGGCTCCCCGAACTGCGCCGACTCCCTGCTGCAGTTCTTCCAGGCTGCTCCGCAGATCAACTACGACATGAGCCATCCGGACCGCATCAACCGCTGCGCCTGCCTGACCGCGGACGTCGCCCGCAAGACCGCGGAAGTGCTGAACGCGAAGTTCGGCGTGTAAGCGGGCTGTGCCCGCAGCCACTACGCTTCGCCTTGCTTCTAAAACGCATCGTTCGGGCAGAGGGTTCTCCGCTGCTGCATAGGCTTAACGTCGTGGATTTTGCGTCCCGAAAAAGAAAAACGCTTCCATCCGGGAGCGTTTTTTATGTTGCTCAATATCGCGGGAAGAGTCCGCGGCCAATCCGGCGCATCCACGCCGCACAGGCAGCCGCATCCATCAGCGTGCAGACCGCGCACAGCGCCGCAGCGGCTGCAAACAGCCATGCCTGCGCATACAGCGCAAGCAGCAAACTTGCCGCCATGCAGAATATCGTGTGCGGCAGCGCGCTTCTCTCCTTTCGCTCAAGCGGACGCCTTGTCAGATCGCAAAGCGCATAACCGCCCATGCGGCACAGCACCAGCCAGGCGGCAAGCCAGCACAGCCAGATGCCTGCCATCAGCGCGAGAATCATTGCATCGCTCAGCACAAGCGCCGCACCCGGCAGGAGAGAAAGAATTGCAATCATTGCCGCGCAGACCGACCCGCCCGCAGAGACAAAAAGCATCTGCTGCTCGCCGCGAATAAGGCCTGCAAAGCGATCTGCCGCCATCTGCATGCCCATCATTGGCCACACAGCCAGCGAGAACATGAGCAGCAGCCCATTGGATACATTCACCCGTCCATCCCTGAGCAGGGACATGAGCATCGCTCCTGCGGAAAACACAGCCGCCAGCAGACCGAGCGCATATCGCAGCCTGTCCGCATGCTCAAAGAGCTCCTCACAGCAGACATGAGCCATACCCTTTGCACCGTGGCGCACGGAGGTGAATAGCGCCCCAAATGCCAGCAGCGCACAGGCAAGCGCATAGACGGCGCAGGCCGCCGCGCCCGTTTCCCTGCCAAGCGCGTCGCCAATCGCCGCACTCATCCACAGCGCCGCAGGCAGCAGCGCCAAAAAGCCGATGATCCGCCCAAGCAGCAGGCGGCGCGCCGCGCCCTTTTTGCCCGCGCCGGGCGTCTCGCGCGAGGGATCCACGCCCCAAAGCTGGGCAAGCCCCGCACCAAGCAGCGAACAGGCTGCACACAGCAGTGCCGACACGCCCAGATACAGCGCCCAATCGTTCATGCCCATCCCTCCGTCAAATTCATTGCTATGCATTACAGCACAGTTTCATGCGCAAAAAAGAGCGATCCGAAGACCGCTCTTTGACGCTTTGGATCAGTCCGCCAGCTTGGTGAAGCTGTACTCCTGGCCGTAGGTTTCGACAAAGACCGTGCGCATGGTCTGGTCGCTCTTGGGCTTGTCGGAGCTGTTGGTCGGCTGGGACGCGATCAGATCGACCGTATCCAGGCCGCCGAGCACGAAGCCGAAGGCCGCGTAGTCGCCGTCGAGGTAATCGCTGTCGGCATGCATGATGAAGAACTGGCTGCCGGCAGAGTCCATCGCGCTGGAGCGCGCCATGGAGAGCACGCCGCGCACGTGGGAAAGATCGTTCTCTACGCCGTTGCTGGAGAATTCGCCCTTGATGGCGTAGCCCGGGCCGCCGGTGCCGTCGCCATTGGGATCGCCGCCCTGGATCATGAAGCCCGGAATCACGCGGTGGAAGATCAGGCCGTCATAGAAATTGGCATTGGCCAGGGCAATGAAGTTGCCCACGGACTCCGGCGCAGTTTCCGGATAGAGCTCACCGTAGATCACGCTGCCATCATTCATGGCGATGGTGAAGGTCGGCTTCTTGGCCTCAATTTCAGCAGCAGCCGCCAGCGCGGTGTTGTCCACGGCAAGCGCGTCGGCCTCCGCCATCTCGGTCATCGCAGCCGCGGCCACATAGCCCTTGAAAGCAGTACCCGGCACCGCGACGAACGCATACTCAGCACCATCCACGGTGATCTTGCCCAGCACGTCCACAGACGCGCCGGCAAGAAGCTTCGCCACAGCGCCGCCAGCCGGCATATCCAGCAGGTCGGTATCAGCTCCAACGCTCGCATAGGCGACAGTCGCCTCCACGCTTTCGGCCACAAAGATGTTGAACAGCGGGCTCAGATCGTTGATCACGCAGCCGGCGTCGTCAATCATCTGGTTGATATACGCGGAGTACGCATCATTCTGCTTGTTGGTGAGCGCCTCGGCGGTCTCCGCTTCCTTGCGCGGCTCAAAGTCCACCGCGCCCGCGGTCAGATCAGACGCGTACTTAAGGATGAAGTAGCCGTATTCGGTCACGATGACGTCGGTCACATCGCCGATCTTCTCCAGCGCCATCGCGCCATTTTTGAATTCATCGCCGTAGGAGCCGCTGCTCTGAGCCACCGGATAGCCAATCTGCATCTGCTCCGGGGTGGAAGCGTCTTCGTTGTAGGCTTCCATGATGATGGTGAAATCCTCGCCCGCGCGGATCTTCGCGAGCGCTTCCTCCGCCTTGGCAAGGCCGCTTACCGGCGCATCCTCGGCAGCCGTGGCCGTCTCATCCTCCAGCGCCACGAAGATGCAGTGCATCAGGCGCACGTTTTCCGGGGTATAGAGAATCTCTTCCTCGGAGATATACGCGCTGATGAAGGCGTCGACGTCCGCGTCGTAGGTCTCCTTCTGCGCATTCACCTTCGCCTCAAACGCAGCCTTGACCTCTTCATCGGTCACAACCACGCCTTCGATGCCCAGGACATAGAGGTGATCGAGCACGCCCTTGAGCTTGGCGCTCTCGTAGAGGGTCTCATAGGTATAGCCCGCAGCTTCCAGCTCAGCCTTGGCCACCTCTTCAATCTGATCCTCCGGCACGCCATAGCTGCCCAGATACTGCTTGTAGTATTCCAGCATCTCGGCCAGCGACGCCAGAGCCTCAGCCTGGAAAGCCTCTTCCTTTTCCGCGTTGAGCTCATAGCCGGTGTCGATCGCATGGCGCTCGGCCACCTTCTGGCTCAGCTTCATCTGCACAGTCTCCTGCGCAACGAAGTTCTGGAACTCGGTGTCATACTCGTCCATTTCATAGCCGTACTGGCTGTAATAGGCGATGTAAGCCTGAACCATTTCGTCAAACTCAGCCTTCACCTCGGACTTCGTCACGCTCACCTCGCCGTTAAAGGCGGCTGCCAGCACGACGTCCTCTTCCTCGGCCACAGCCGCGAAACTGCTGCTCAGCACGAGCATCAGCGCCATCAGCAGGGCCATCAGTTTCTTCATCATAGTCATCTCATTCCTTCCATCAAAATCGCTTGTGCGATTCAAATCTGGCTATCATTATACCGTTCAACATGCCAAAACGCAATCGTTTACGCAAATTGCCATGGATCATTCAATCGTGATTCACAATTGCTTCATAATTGGCTGCATAATTGGCTGCATAATCGGTTTCATAATCGGCGCCATAACATAGGCGTCACAGCGAAGCGACAAACGCGCGGATGCGCTTCACGGCTTCGGTCAGGTTTTCCAAACTGGTGGCATAGGAGCAGCGGATATGCCCCTCACCGGATGCGCCGAACGCCGTGCCCGGCACGCAGGCGACCTTCTGCTCCATCAGAAGGCGTGTGCAGAATTCGTCGCTGCTAAGGCCCGTCTTTTTGATCGAGGGGAACACATAGAACGCGCCCTTGGGCTCAAAGCAGTCAAGGCCCATATCGTTCAGGTTTTCCACCATCAGCCTTCTGCGCCTGTCGTAAGAGCGCACCATCGTGCGCACATCCTCAAAGCCCGTCTCAAACGCGCGGCCCAGCGCACGGTCTGCCGCAACCTGACCCTGCATCGACGCACAGAGCATCGTGAACTGATGAATCTTGAACATCGGCGCGATCAGCTCCCGCGGACCGCAGGCATAGCCCACGCGCCAGCCGGTCATGGCAAATGCCTTCGAGAATCCATTGAGCGTGATCGTGCGCTCGCGCATGCCGGAAATCGACGCAAACGCCGTATGCTCATGCCCGCTGTACACCAGCTCGGAATAGATCTCATCAGAGATCACGACGATATCCGTCTCCTCGAGCACGCGCGCGATGTCCATCAGCTGCTCGCGCGTCATCACGCCGCCGGTCGGGTTGTTGGGATAGGGCAGAATCAGCGCCTTGGTCTTTTCCGTGATCGCTGCACGCAGCGCCTTGGGCGTGAGCGCGAAGCAGTCCTCCGCGCTCGTCTTCACAGGCACGGCGACGCCGCCGGCAAACGTGACCGTCGGGGCATAGGAAACATAGCTCGGATCGGGGATGAGCACCTCAT
>CAZACE010000023.1:0-11465 GCA_964483255.1 uncultured Oscillospiraceae bacterium | reverse complement strand
GCTTCGGCACCAACGACCTGACCCAGATGACCTTCGGCTTCAGCCGTGACGATGCGGGCAAGTTCCTGCCGGCCTACTATGCTGGTAAGATCTACGAGTCCGATCCGTTCGCCCGCCTGGATACCACCGGCGTCGGTTCTCTGATGAAGATGGCTGTTAAGATGGGTAAGGAAGTCCGCCCGAACATTCACTGCGGCATCTGCGGCGAGCATGGCGGCGATCCGTCTTCCATCGAGTTCTGCCATAAGATCGGCCTGAACTACGTGTCCTGCTCTCCGTTCCGCGTGCCGATCGCTCGCCTGAGCGCTGCGCAGGCTGCGATCAAGGACAAGAAGGGCCAGCTCTAATCGCTGAGCGCGTAAGTTCTCAATCGAATCCAGTCAATAAGAGATGCGGTTTGTGCCGCATCTCTTTTTATGTGCAGGGTCTTTTGCTTTTGCGCTTTTTGTGGTATAATAGCCTGTAAACCTGTGATCGAAGAAAGAATATTGACGAAATTACGGGATTTTCGCAGGAAATTGTCGGCTTATTTCGTCTGTTTTCTGTAAGGATACTGCAATTAGGAGGCGATTTTATGCGATCGAACAGGCCGAATTACGCAAGCGCGCCTGCCGGTTCATCAAGAGCGCTCGATAAAAAGCCCAGACCCAAGCGGCCAAAGAAGGAATGGAATCAGCTTCTGCTGATGCTGTTTTTCGTTGTGCTGCCAGTGATTGGTCTGCTCGCGATCTTCTTCCAGCCGGTCAGGTGGATTTTCATGATTCTGACGGTGGGCTGCCTGGCGCTGATGTGGTTTGTGCATGCGTTCCTCTTCCCGGGCCGTATGATCGTCACCGCTGTATACGGACTTCTGCTCATCTTCACGCTGGTGACCGCGCTGAGCGAGACTTCAAGGAGCAGCCAGCTGGGTCAGAGTGCCAATCGGTTTCCCGGCGTTTCTGCGACGGTTGCGCCGACACAGGCGCCGCAGTTTGCTCAGTATTATGATCCGTATGCCAACACAGTCGGCATGTCGGACGGCTACAGCGACGCCATGAGCGGCGTGCAGGAAGTGGGTATGAGCGGCGGCAGCGCAGATCAGTCCGGCCAGGATCTGGGCGTGACTGATACAGGTGCGACTGGCTATGTGTCCGATGTGAAATCTGAAGCGGAGATTGCGCTGGAGAATTTCATGGAGAAATGGCGCAAGGGTATCATTGCCGATATGGTGGCGCATACGCCCCCGAGCTGGCGCGAGGCACAGGCTGATTCTGCGCAGCAGCAGCTTTTCTGGAAATTTGCCCAGAAGCCGCTGAATGACTGGCGCCAGATGTCCGCGCCGTCCGGTACGGATTCCAGCACTGCGCGTACCATCACCGTCGAGGCGGATATCAATTACGGCGGCGAGATGCGAACCTATCAGTACGATGCAATTGCGCTGTTTGAGAGCGAAGGCTGGTATATCGATCCGGATTCCCTGTCCAGCGGAGTTCTGGTTTTGCAGTCCACGCCGACGCCGGACCCGAACATGACGCCGACGCCGAGCCCTGTACCGACACCGACGCCCAAGCCCAGCGCAAAGACAAAGCTCTATTACAACAAGGACGGCGGCAAGTATTACCATGCTGAGGCGGAGTGCTCTACCGTCGCCAAGGAATACCTCCCGTTGGCCAGCTTCACCTACGGCAACATCAACAAGAGCCCGTATACCAGGCTGGTGCCGTGCGAGAAGTGCAACGCGCCCGACAGAAACTAAAAGAAACGACATAAAAAGCATCCGTGGAAAACGGATGCTTTTATGTATGCTGTTTTTGCGTTTTCTCAGAGTATGGACATGAAGAACATCTCATAGGCGTCATCGAAACCGAAGCAGTCGTATGGCATCGGGTTGCCGCCGTTGGTGGATTTCATCTGGTTGCAGCAGAATTCCTCTCCATCGGAAATGATATCGCCCAGAGAGAGTGCATAGCCGTTTGCCTGCGCCAGTTCGCATAGCGCCAGCAGCGGATCATGTGCATCTCGGGTTTTCAGCAGCGCTTGACGGAATGCTTCGTCAGTATGCGCGCGATCTCGCATGGCGATGAGAAAATCGTTCATGGTCAGGGCTCCTCCTTCAGCGTGCCGCCGGCAACAAAGTGCTTCTCTCCATTTGCTGAGGCAACCAGAAATGTGAAACGCTCGCCCTGATGAGAGAGGGTGATGCTTAGCGGATCATCCGTGCGAATCTCCTTTTCGTAACCGGCGATGAGGTCGCAGAATGTGTGATTGCCAAGAACCTCGTTGCCCAGCGCATCGCACAGCCAGCTGATGTAGCGCGTGTTGTTTACATGCCCGTTGATGTCGTAATCGGAATACGCGGGCGTACGGGAGAAACTGGATGTTGCTTCGCTCATTTGCGGCAGGCGGGTGGGCAGTTCGGTCGGCGGAAGAAGATCACTCGTGTCCGGGAAGGGAAGATTGGCGCTCAGCGGGCTGACGATCTTTCTCTGGTTCACGTCCAGCATCACCCAGAGTGCGCCTGCGCTAGCCAGCGGCGTGCCATCCTCCAGGGTGAAGACGTGAAAGCGCGGACAGAAAAAGCGGTTGCTCGTGCCGGGCCATGTCGTGTGCACGACCTTCTCGCCGCAGCGGGGCGCGCGCTCAAAGTGGACATGGATACGGGCCAGCACGAAGAAAAGACCGCGCGCCATCATCGCATCGTAACCAAGTCCCAAAGAGAAGGCGTGGCGCTCACCTCCTTCCTGCATGGCGACAAACAGCGCGGCGGGACGCATGCGGCGGTTCATGTCGCAATCCGTCGCGTGAACGACAAATGTTTCCGTATAGGTCTTGTTCATGCTCAGCCTCCGAAGATACAACGTATAGCATATTATATATAAGGAACTTCAGACAGCATAACACAATTCGCTTTCCTTGACAAGTGCCGCGATATGCATTAAAATTGTTAGAATACTGGATCTTATGTAGATTTGACCGAAAGCGTATTCCGGAAGAGGAATCCGGGGTGTAAAGCTACGTTTTGCGGAGGAGATATTGTGAACATGAAATGGATGCTGAAAGGCGTTGCACTGTGTATGGCTGCACTGCTGGCGTGTGGCGGCGCTGCTGCGGAGGAAAGGCGCCTTGGTGACTATATCTATGTGCCGGCGATGCAGGTGTCGCCTGTTTCGGGCGCGATTTCGCTGCGCGTGGAAGGCCTTGCGCTTACTGAGGAAAGCGACGAACCCGTGGTCGAAAAGACGCTTGCCGGCGCAGAATTCGGCGTATACGTCTTCTCCGGCAGCGGCGAGCTGACTCCGTGGGCCAATCCGCTCTATCCCAGCGAGCCGATGCGCATCCGCAGCGGAGAGGGTGAAACGCGTTTCAGCCTGCCCCAGGGCGCAGAGTATTATCTTCGTCAGGAGAGCGCGCCCCAGGGATATGCATTTGACGACGAAACGCTGATTCCCGTCACCGGTGATGAGATTGTCGTGCAGAATATGATGGCAGGTCAGATGCTCGTCAGTACGGTGGATTCCCTTGGAGTACCCGTTTCCGGCGTCGAAATCCTGCTTCAGGGCGATGACGGCGCTGTGCATACGCTTTTAACAGATGAAAACGGACAGGCCGTGCTTGCTGTTTATGAGGCGCAGGGCTACCGGGTTTGCGAAGGTGCGCTGCCCGAGGGTGTGTTTGCTGCGCAGCGGATTATGGGCGGGGAGGCAAATGAGCAGGGGACGTATACCCTCATTCAGCCGGCGCATCGTACCCGCGTGACGTTTGAGCATCCGGCGTCCGGTTCTGTGCTTCTGGATATGCGGCTGAATACCTTGGGCGACAACGGTCAGATGAATGATCAGCCGCTTGCGGGCGTGAGGATGGATATTCTCAGCGAGCCTGTGATCTCCGTTGTCACGGACGGAGAGGGACAGGCGCGTGTCTCCCTGCTGGAAGGTACATATGGCGTTCGCCTGAGCTATGAAGGCGGCGAGGATGTCGTTCTTCCGATCAGCGAAGGTCAGATGATCGTCTCCAGCGGATCCACGACTGTGATTGAACTCAGCGCAGTACAGACAACCGGCCGAATTGCGCTCAAGGCGAGTGCGGAGAGCGCGATTGCCGGCGGCAGTTTCTCGCTGGTGAGCGAAGATGATGGCAGGAAGTATGGTCCGTATATGATGGATGCGGAGGGCTTGGCGGTTTCCCAGCCGCTTGAGCCCGGCGTATACCGCATATCCGGCTTTGAAGCCGAAGGCGGCGTGCAGTTTGGCTCTATTTCTTGCGGGGATGAGACTGCCTATCATGCCGCTGATCTTGCGCTGGATGTAGTCTCCGGCGAGCTTACGCAGGCAGATGTGCACCTGCTAACGCGTGAAAAGCAGATGTTTGGCGTTGTCTCTGAACAGATTGATGAAACCGGCGACCTGATCCAGAATCCTCTGGGCGAGACGCTTGCGCTGACGCTTATGAATACGCAGGGCCAGGCGATTGGGCAGATGGAATCGATGGCGGGCATCGTGACCGTGGAGGCACTCAGCGGAGAATATGTGCTTTCTATGAGCGATCAGGACGCGCGGCGTTTAGGCGTGCAGCCTGTGTCGCTCGCCTTTGATCTGCCTTCCCAGCAGGACACAATTCGTTTCCCGGCGGAGCAGACGAGAATGAAGCTCTTTGCCGTCAATGAGCGCGGAGATATCGCCGCGGGTGCGGCGTATCAGCTGACCGACAGCGTGGGCGCGCGCTATGAGGTCGTCTGCGATGAGGATGGCATGGCGGTCACGCCGCTGCTGGCTCTGGGCGAAGTGCGCATTGAGACGCTCGATGCGCCTGCAGGACATGCGCCTGCATTTGCTGTGACCGCGCAGGCGATTGCCGGCGAGGCGGCAGATGTACAGATTGTCCATGAGACTTTGGGCGTTGTGAATCTGCAGGTAAGCGTGAAGAGCCTGGATGAAACCGGCAGCGATGTCTACGCGCCGGTGCAGGGTGCAACCGTGCGTCTTTATCGGGTGGATGAAAAAGGCAAACTGACTGAAACTGGCGATATGCGCATGACCGATGAGAATGGCATGGCGCTGATCAGCCTGGAAGCGGGCAATTATGCTGCCGATGTGGATGAACAGACCCTCTCTCAGGGAATGACCGGCGCCCAGACGGCCTATTTCACTGTGCATAATACGCAGCAGACGGATGCGCGCCTTGTCTGCCTGGATTCGCTTGGCGGCGTGCAGGCGGTTTTGACCGGCGGCGAACTGACAAACGAGGAACTGGCGCAGATCCGCTTTGAAATTGTGGATGCGGACGGCACCGTTACGCCGCTTGAGGCGCATGCGGGCAGGTTCTACGTGGGCGGTCTTGTCGAGGGTGAATATGTGCTTCGTCAGACGCAGATTCCGCAGGGGTATACGCTTTCGGGCGAATATCATGTGGAGATTCTGGGCGGCGAGGTGACGAGCGTCGGTGTTCCGCTGGAGGAATATGCGGAGCTTGATGTATCCAAAACGGGTCTTACGTTTGATCAGCAGCTGCGCACCTATGTTGTGCCGCTCTCCGGGCAGTATGGCGTATATGTGATTGACGGCGGAGAGCTGAAGGCTTATCCAAGTGAAGAAGATCAGGCAACGCTCTGGGCGAACGTGACCCTGCAGGAGATGGCCGCCGGCAAAGCGGGCAGCGTGAAGCTCCCGGCGACCGTGCAGGGAACGACCTATTATCTGCGCGAGCTCAGCCAGGCGCCGGGTTTTGCTGCGGATGAAAACTACTATGAAGTAACGCTGCGCGCGGGCGAGAAAACGACGCTCACCTGCGCTGTCTCCAGCGACAGGGGATTTTTCACATTCGATGCCATCGACGACGTGACTGGCGAGCATGTGCCCGGCGGTGCGTTTGAGCTGATCGATACCCTCAGCGCAGAAGTCGTGCAGGCCTTTGAATTGGGTGATCAGCCGTATCAGAATGTGATGGCTGTGCCTGTGGGCAGGTATGTGCTGCGCCAGACGAAAGCTGCGCCGGGCTATGCGCTGAGCACGCCGGCGGAGCTGGATATTGTGGTGGAGCCGTATCTGAGCGAGGGCGGCACGGTGACGAGCGTTCAGATGATGGCATCTGCCGTACCGCACAGCGGTGAGATGGATCTGTTCAGCGAGATGTATGCCGCGTCCGAGCAGGGGCTGTCTCTGGTTCTGGTGGATACGAATACTTCTGCTCATGCGCTGCATGCGCCTGTGATGACCATTGAGGTTGGCGCTGTCGGCAGTGAGCGCAGCGATATCGCCAGTGTTGTGATCGCCGGAACGGCAGACGCCGTGGGCGGAGCCTACAGGGCACGTGTGGAATACTGCCTGGATGGCGGCGGATGGCAGCCGTCCGATGCGCGCATGACCGATGTGATCATGGGTCCGACGGCGGTGAGCCTGAATGATGTGCATGATGACATCAGCGCCGTGCGCATCACCTATATCGATGCCAATACGGGCGAGGAATATGCGCATCAGGGCTTTACGCCGGGGCAGATCACGCTGAATATGGAGGCGAGCGCCCAGGGCGATGTGAATATGCAGGCAAAAGCCGTCTTCAGCGGACTGATGATTTATCAGACGGAACTGGGCGGGGCGAAGCAGATGATGCAGCGCAGCGCGCAGGCGCAGCTGCCCTTTGCCATGCAGGGCGGCGGTCTGTTTGATACGGTCAGCGCCGGACGCGACGGCCGCATCAGCGGCGTGGCGTTCTTTGATGAGGACGCCGACGGTGTGATGGATGCAGGTGAAACCGGACGCTATGCAGGCCTTAACGTGTCCCTGCAGACGGTCTCTGGTGAAGTGATTGACACGATGCGCACGGGCGCGGACGGCCGCTATGCGTTTGACGCGATTTCTGGCGGCGAATATGTGGTGCAGTTTGACGCGGGCGAGAGCGTGGTCTTCTCCAGCGGGGATGTATACAGCGCGCATGTGACCAGCGGCATTGACGATATGCGCTATGGCACAAGCCTTCCGCTTGTCATTGACGGCAGTCATACGGATTATGTGGTGCATGTCGGCTGCATCTTTGGTGCAGAGGTCTTCGGCAGCATCATGGAGCGCGTAGAGGGGAATCAGCAGGCTGGCTTTGACGGCTTGACCATTGAGATGCGCGAAGCAGACGCAGGCGAGGATGACGAGCCGCTCATTGTTGTTTCCGGCGGCATGGGCGATTTCAGCTTCCAGAGGCTTCTGCCCGGCGAGTATGAGATTTCGCTTGAGATTCCGCAGGGCTATCTGTGCCGCCAGGCGCAGGAAGGCCGGCTTATCAGCCGCGTGAGCCTTGCTTCTGGCGAAACGTATGCCTTTGATACGCTGCTGCTTGAAAAGGAAGCGCAGATTCACGGTGCTGTGCGCGTGGATGAGAATGGCGACGGCGTGATTGCCGAAGACGCCGATATGCTTGCGGGTGTGAGCGTGGCGCTGCTTCGCGTCGATGGCGCGCATACGGAACGCATTGCGCAGACGACGACTGATGAATACGGCGAATATGCCTTTGAACATCTGTATCCGGGCGATTACAGTGTGCTCTTTGAGCTCGACGGCGATTGGGCCTTCACGCGATACAGCGAGGATTCCGACGTATATGGTGCGGTTTCCCAGAGCGGTGCGACCCACACGCTGACCCTTGAGCCGGGCCAGATGGCGGTGAATATCGACGCCGGCGTGACCATGCCTGCAAAGCTGACGGTCGCGGTATTCCAGGACACGCAATTTGACGGTCAGAAGGGCACATACGAGAAGATGCTCTCCGGTGCGCAGGTTTCCCTGATCCGCCGTGAAAATGGACAGGACACTCAGGCGGTCGCCTATACGACGGGTGAGAGCGGCACGGTGGTATTTGAGAGCGTGAGTCCGGGTGAATACGTGCTTGCCTATGAGCTGCCGGGTCTCTGGCGTGCGACGAAGCAAGTATCGAGCGCAAACTATCCCGTGAGCTGCGTGCCTCAGAGCAGTGTGAATTACGGCAGAAGTGAGCCGTTCACACTGGGCATGAGCAATCCTGACGCAAAACTCTACATCGGTGCAATGCTCTCCGGCGCGATTTCCGGCAGCGTGTATTACGATGATGACGACGACGCCAAGCGCGACGAAAGCGAAGCGATCTGCACGGAGGTGCTTGTGGAGCTGCTCAGCGGCGAAACCGTGATGGCCTCCACAGTGCCGGATGCATCGGGGAATTATCTCTTTGAGGGACTTGCGCCCGGACGCTATACGGTGCGATTTACCGCGCAGGAAGGCTGCGGCTTCTCCGGTACGGAGCGCACGGCGGTGCGGGGCAGCGTGCTCGAGAGCGAAAGCAATGTTTCGACCACCAGACCCATTACTGTGACCGGCGGCCAGACGGCATCCGGTGCGGATGCAGGCGTTGTACGCCTGTCTTCGATCGCGGGCCTTGTCTGGGAGGATCAAAACGGCGATCAGCTGCCGGGCGGCGATGAGCGCGCCATGGGCGGACTGAGCGTCCATCTGATGGACGGTGCAGGCAGGAACATCCTGCATACAACCGTGACCGATGAAAGCGGAAAGTTTGTCTTTGACCACCTGAAGCCTGCAACGTATAAGATCCGTGTGGATGCACCGCAGGGCTATGTCTTCTCCGGCGCGGCGGCAAACAGCCCGCTTGCGCTTGAAACCGAGCGTGATGGACGCGGATATTCTGCTGCCTTTGCGCTGCTGGGCGGCGTGCATGTGAACAGCATCGGCTTCGGCCTGCTGACGCAGGGCACGATTGGCGGCTTCATCTGGGAGGACGCCGACTTTGACGGACGCATGGGCGGCGACGAGTCGGGCATGCGCGGCGTGACGGTGACGCTTCTTGACAGCGACGGCCAGGCGGTTGCTTCCAGGCAGACTGTGCGCAGCGGCGAATTCAAGTTCGATCAGCTGATGCCGGGCGATTACGCTATCCGCGTGTCGCTGGAGGATGGCTATGCCTTCACGGCGAGCGGCCTGGAATCTTCTGCGCCGATGGGCTTGACCGGCAGCGCCGAAATCCCGGTAGGTACGCTTGAAATGGGCGGCCTGATCGCGGATGTGCGCGTGGGCGCGCTGAAGACTGCGTCTGTGGGCGGCGTAGTCTGGCTGGATCAGGATGATGACGGCCGCAGGCAGACGGGAGATCAAGGAATGTACGGCGTGCGTGCTGTGCTGACCATGACGGACGGCGCTGATGCCGGCAGGGTGATGGAAACCAGAACGGACGAAAACGGCAGCTATCGTTTTGAGGGTGTGATGCCGGGCAATGCGGAGATCGCTTTTGAGATTGATCCGGGTTATGCCTACGCGAGGAAGGTTTCCGGCACGCGCAGGGTTTCCAGCGTGGCCAAGACCGATGCGCTGCATGCAGCGACCGACACATTCGTCGTGACCAGCGGCGAAAGCCTGCTGGATATGGACGTCGGCGTGGTCGGCGTCGGCACAATCAGCGGCAGAGTCTGGGCGGATACCCAGTATGACGGCCGCATGAATAAGGATGAAAGCGGTATTGCGGGCGCGCTTGTTGAGCTTATCGATACGGCGAGCAATCAGACCGTCGGCGAGGCGACGAGCGACGAAAGCGGTACATATGCCATCGGCTTTGCGCGTAAGGGCGAGTATCGCGTGCGTGTGACGCTGCCGGACGGCAGAATCTTCACCCGAAGCGGCGAGAGCACGATTGAGGACGTGGACGCAAGCGACGCGCTGACAGCCGAGTTTGTGCTGGCGATGGGCGAGGGCAGAGACGAGCTGAACTTCGGCGCGATTGCTCCGGCTGTGATGAGCGGACGCGTGGTCATCGATGAAAACGAAGACGGCGTCTGCGGCGAAAATGAGGCCGGTCTGGAAGGCGCAGTGGTGACGGCCATGCAGGGCGGTACCGTTGTGGCGACAGCCTATGCGGATGAAACCGGCAGGTTTGTCTTTGATACGCTGCGTCCGGGTGTGCATCGACTGCGTTATGTGCTTGGCGATGAAACGCTCTTTGCGTGCGGAACCGCGCTCCATATGACAGATGAAGATGCGCTGGAGGCAGAAACGGGTGAGTATGAGCTCGGAATGGGCGAAAGCATCGATGTAGCCGACGTGGCCGTGGTTCGTGCGGCGAGAATCGCCGGCAATGTCTGGATGGATGAGGACGTCAGCGGCACGAGGGACGCACAGGAGGCTGTGCTCACCGGCGTGAGCGCGCAGCTCCTTGATGAAAGCGGCCAGGTTCTGCTTGAAACCGAGGTGTCTTCCGATGGCAGCTACGCTTTCGAGCGTCTGCGCAGCGGTACGTATATCATCCGCTTTGCGCTGCCTGAGAATGTTCTCTTTACCGATTATACCGGCAATCCGGGCGATTCCTGCGTACCTGTCATGCAGGGCAGCACGGGCGAAACAACTCCGTTTGTTCTTGGTATGGGCGAGGAGAAGGCGAACATGCATGTCGGCGGCATTCTGCCTGGCAAAATCGGCGATACGGTTTGGTACGACAAGGACGGAAACGGCCTGCAGGACTATAAGGAGCCGCTGATTCCGGGCGTGAGCCTGACGCTGCTGTATGTGAACGCGGATGGCACGATGACGGAGACGGCGACTGCCCAAAGCGATCAGTACGGCTACTATGCCTTTGAGGCGCTGCGACCGGGCACGTATGTGCTGCGGATGAACGCACAGGCGGGCGATACGCTTACCTCCTGTTTTGGTGCGCCGCTGGGCGAGATCGACAGTGACGTGGATCCGGATACCTATATGAGCGCGCCGATTGTGCTCAGATCTGGTCAGACGCTGCGCAACATCGACGTGGGCCTGACGGAGCACGCGGATTAAGGCAAAAGAAAGAGCTTACAGACCGAAAGTCTGTAAGCTCTTTTGCGTTTGAGGGGTTACGCCGGGCTGCCGCCCAGACCTGCTCTGGGGAATTGTCCCCGTACGCAGCACCACATTGCCTTACAGCTGCACCTGACCTGCCACGGCCGCAGCAGCGTCCGCCATGATCGGGTTGTCGACGGTTTCGATCATGCCGCGATCGCAGAGATTGGCGGCGGAGGGATCAAACGGCAGCTGCGCGAGCACGGGCAGGCTAAGCTCGGCGGCTTCCTGCGCAATGCGGGATTTGCCGAAGATCTCGATCTTCTTGCCGCAATCCGGGCAGATGGCGTAGGACATGTTTTCAACAAGACCAAGAACCGGGATATTCATCATGCCGGCCATGTTCACGGCCTTGCGAACGATCATGCTGACCAGATCCTGCGGGGTGGAGACAACGACAACGCCGTCGAGCGGAATGGACTGGAAGACGGTCAGCGGCACATCACCGGTGCCCGGAGGCATATCGATGACCATGACGTCCATCTCGCCCCAGGCGACCTCTTCCCAGAACTGCTTGACAGCACCGGCGATGACGGGGCCGCGCCAGACAACGGGTGTGTCGTCGTTTTCCAGAAGCAGGTTGATGGACATGACCTTGATGCCCGTCTTGGTTTCGCACGGATAGATGAGTTCACCATCGCCCATAGCTTT
>CAZACE010000022.1:0-11635 GCA_964483255.1 uncultured Oscillospiraceae bacterium | reverse complement strand
GGTGTGGACGTGATTTTCGCCGAGACCCCGGCAGGCCGCGTGCTTGTGCCGACGATGACCGGGGATATCGTATGATCTGGACGGAGGAATCCGACGCGCTGCTGCTCGGGCGATGTGTTCTATATTTCTCGGGATTACGATACACACCGTTTCTCGGCGAATCGGCATGCTGCGTTTTTCTGTGAAGAATATTCCGCCGATGGGCGTGGAACATCGATAAACGAACAAATTCAGAAGGGAAGTGCTTTGGAATGAAGAAATGTCTGGCGATGCTGCTTGCGCTGCTGATGATCCTGCCCGTGCTTGCGATGGCGCAGGGGACGCGCGTGTTTGTGGATGATGCGGGCCGCGAGGTCGTGCTGGATGAGAAGATCGAGCGCGTCGTGGTCACGGGTCCTCTGGGTCAGATTGCCGTCTTCGCTATTGCGCCGGACAAGCTTGTGGGTCTGTGCAGCGCGTGGGATTCCGCTTCCCAACCGTATATCGATACCAGGAAGCATGACCTGCCGGTGATCGGCCAGATTTACGGCGGCAAGGGCAATGTGAATCTGGAGGAGCTCATGGCCACGAAGCCGCAGGTTGTCATCGACGTGGGCGAGCCGCGCGGCGATATTGTCGAGGATCTTGACGCCCTGCAGGCGCAGACGGGTTTGCCGTTCGTGCATATCAGCGCGTACCTGGGCAGCCTGGACAAGACCTATACGCGCCTTGGCGAGCTGCTGGGCATGCGCGGTGAGGCCAAAGCACTTGCCGATCACTGCGCAGATGTTTACGCCAAGGTGAGCGCGGTTGCCGAAAAAGCGCCCAAGAAGCGCCTGCTCTACGTCGTAGGTGTGGAAGGGCTGGGCGTGATCGCGAAGGATTCTTACCACAGCACGGTGATCGACATGCTCTCGGACAATGTGGCCGTGCTCAAGTCTCCGTCCTCCAAGGGCACAGGCAACGAGGTGGATATGGAGCAGATTCTTGCGTGGAATCCGGACGTCATCCTTTTTTCGCAGTCTTCCAGCTTTGAAACCGCTGGCGATGATCCCCTCTGGCAGGCGGTGAGCGCCATCGCGGAGAATGCCTATTACGAAGTGCCGGTCGGCCCATATAACTGGATGGGCTTCCCGCCGGGCGTGCAGCGCCTGGCCGGCATGTTGTGGATGGGCGAGCTGCTCTATCCGGAGATTGCCGAATATGACCTGTACGAAGAGATTGCACAGCATTTTGCGCTGATGTATCACAGCGAGCTCACGCGTGAGCAGTATGATGCGCTGATGGAAAATTCCATCGGCAAGCTGAACTAAAGGAGAGCACATGGCCGGAAAAACGCTGATTATCAACGGTTCCCCGCGTCCGAAGGGCAACACGGCGGCGCTGATTGCGCAGCTTAAATCCTGCCTTGAGGGCGAGGTGATCGAGCTGTCCGCGTTCCGCTCGGATATTGCGCCCTGCGTGGACTGCCGCTCCTGCTGGACGACGGCAAAATGCGCCGTGCGCGATGGGATGCAGGTGATCTATGACGATGACTTTGACAATGTCGTGCTTGCCTCGCCCGTCTATTACAGCACGCTGCCGGGGCAGGTGCTCAGCCTGATGAGCCGCCTGCAGCCGTGGCATGCGGCGAAGTTCTTCCTCAATAAGCCGCTTGCGCTGAGGGAAAAGAAGGCGGCGGTGATCCTGACCGCGGGCGGCAAGGGCAACCAGGATAAGGCGTTTCACCATGTGCGCGCGCTTTTTCGCATGCTGAATGCCTCGGGCTATGAGGAACACTGGGTCTGCTCGCCCAATACGGATACCGTACCGGCAGATCAGGATGAAAAGGCCATGGCAGATGTGCTTGCGCTTGCACAGTGGCTGAATGGGGAAAAGGCATGAGCATGGAGAAAAAAAGATCCCGCGCAGTCTGGCTCTGCGGGGAGGCATGGACGTCGAACTCTGCGGAGGAATTCTTTCCGTTTTTCGATGAAAAGAAGCACGTGATCTCGCTGGTGGGCGGCGGCGGCAAATCGACGCTGCTGGAATATCTGGCAGAGTGCTTTGCTGTGCGCGGCATGCGCACGGCAATCATGACAACGACGCGCATGGCCTGCCCGAAACACATATCAGCGAGCATTGAGGATTGCCGTGCGCGATGGGCGAGGGGCGAATATGCCGCCTGCGGCGAGCGCACGGAGAATGGAAAATTCTGCGCGCCGGGGGAGAAATTGCTTTGCGAGCTGCTTGAGGAAACGGATGCGCTGATCATCGAGGCGGACGGCGCGCACATGCGTGCCTGCAAGGCGCCGGCGGAGCATGAGCCGGTCATCCTGCCTGAGACGGATATTGTCATCGGCGTGATGGGCATTGAAGTGCTGGGCGGCGCGGTTGGTGAGGTCTGCCACAGGCCGGAGCATGTGTGTGCGCTGCTTGGCTGCGGGATGGAGCATCTGCTGACGGCTGCTGATATGGCAGAGATTTTTGTTTCCGAAAAAGGATCGAGGAAGAATGTCGGCGCACGCGATTTTTACGCGGTGATCAATAAGTGCGACGATGAGAAGCGGATAGAGGACGGCAAAAAGGTCATTGAGGAACTCTGTAGACGCGGACAGACGAAGAACGTGCTGACGCGCTTTATCAGGTGAACAACAGAGATATAAAGTTAATTAAGGCTTAAAGCTGCCGCGAAGAGGGGACTGGGGATTTCATCCCCAGACCCCTCTTCGCTTCGCGGCGCTCTTGAGCAGCTTAATATCCCTATTGCTCACCACACAGACGGGACAAGCCTGAAGCGCACCTTTTTCTTATAGTCAGCATATCCTTCCAGATTCTCTTCAAGGAATCTTTCCTCATTTTCAATCCGCCTGACGATGATCAGCGGATAAACGCTGAAAACAACAAATGCCATAAACGACCTGAGAATCAGCGGCATGGACAGAAACAGAAGAATCGACGCACTGTACATCGGATGGCGCACAATGCCGTAAAGCCCCGTGTCCACCACGTGCTGATTCTCCTGAATCTCGATCGTGCGTGAAAGAAACGCATTCTCGCGCAGCACCTGCGCATAGAGCGCATACGCCGCAAGGAAAAGAATGCTTGCCGCCCAGGAAACCCAGCGGGGCAGCAGCAATATGCCAAACCGGAAGCTCAGTCCCGCTGCGATGAACCCCGAAACGAAGAGGGGAGTTTGAGGGATGAAATCCCTCAAGCAGGTTTTAGGGCGGCAGCCCTAACGTCTTCCTCGCTTTTACAGAGAGAATGCTTTGTCAAGCTCGCGCAGATATCGCGCGCAGCTTTCTTCTTCCAGCAGAAGATCGTACGCCTTTCGCGCGGCATGCTTGAAATCCGGATCGAGCGCCTTGATACCGTAATCGGTCAGTGGACAGACGGCCTTGGCGCGCATATCCATGCGCAGCTTCGTCACGCCCTCTTCCTTGAATTTGAGAAACAACGGGAAAAGCCTGCAGGCCAGCGGACGGTTGGCTCGATCGCATGTGCCGTCGCAGACGAACAGCTTCGCTTCCTGTCCGCCGAGCATGAAGCCCGCGGGAATGATGCGCGCAAATGTACAACCATCATAAAAGGCTTCCTCGCCCGGGAAAAGAAGCATGCCCGTCGTCTCGTCGCCCTGGCAGCAGGCGCCCTGGCACAGGCGGCCGCAGTCGGTTTTCAGCGGCGTGAGATGCTCAAGAAGCTCGCGTGCGGCGAGAATGGTTTCATATGCAGACATGGCGTTTCCCTCCTGAATTCCTGTGTGTACGATTATCATATCAGCGCGCGTTTTACTTGTCAATGCGCCCCAAAAACAGTATAATATACGATGAAGAATTATATTGGTTTCCTTTACATACTTGAGAAGAGGACGGTAGATCAAGATGTGTGCAACCTATATCTGCTGCGGCGCCGAACGCCATCTGGGACGGGAGAGCATGGGTGTGCTCAAACAGGCCAATATCAGCGCCTGTAAGGACGAGCTGCTTGCGCGCTATGCAGGCACTGTGCAGACGATTTATCTGGATCCGCCGTTTAATACCGGCAAGCAGTTCGATATGAAAGTGCGCGTGGGCGAAAAGGGCTACAAGAACGGCAGCCCGACGCTGACCCTGCCCGCCTATGATGATCGCTGGAAGAGCAGCGAGGATTACCTCGCCATGATGCGCGAGACGCTGACCCTCGCCCGCGAGCTGCTCAAAAAGGAAGGCACCATCTTCGTGCATATCGACTGCCGGATGCACGCGCATATCCGGCTGATGATGGACGAGATTTTCGGCGAGAGCAACTTCCTCAACGAGATCATCTGGTCCTATCAGTCCGGCGGCCGTGCGAGAACGTATTTTCCCAGAAAGCACGATGTCATCCTGTTCTATGCAAAGTCCCGCTCGTATTACTTCAGTCTCAAATCCGTGCCGATTGCGCGCAGCGAGGCGCGCAGCAACCATATGAAGCGCAGTGTGGATGATGATGGCCGCGTGTACCGCTCCATCATCTCCGGCGGCAAGGAATACAGGTATTACGACGACGAGCCGGCCTATCCGGGCGACGTCTGGGACGATGTGAGCCACCTGCAGCAGAAGGATCCCCAGCGCACTGGCTATGACACGCAGAAGCCCATCAAGCTGCTCGAGCGCATCATCAGCTGCTCCACGCAGGAGGGCGATCTGGTTTGCGATCTCTTCTGCGGCAGCGGCACGACGGCCGTGGCTGCGGCGAAGCTGGGCAGGCGGTTCCTCTGCGTGGATCAGAGCCCGCTGGCCATCGCTGTGGCTGGAAAGCGCCTCAGCCAGACGACGACCGGCAAGCCCATGGGCGTATGCTACGACGTAGAAGCGCCCTGCGGCGAGGACGATTGCTTTGTGGAGGCCGAGGTCTTCCCGGCAATCACCAGCTATACCGTGCATCTGAAGAGCTTTGACTGCGTGGCCGCACGCGAGGCGGGCATCTCTGGCCTGGACGCCGTGGATCAGTGGTCTGCGGGCTTCGTACAGGGCGATGCGTATCGCTCCTGCGTGGCGAGCGTGCGCACGGTGGGCACCCCGGCGCTTTCCAAGGCGCTGGAAATGCCCGTGCAGGCGGGCGAACCGTGCATTATGATTGTGGATATTTGGGGCGGCAGAAGGTTCTATCTGCCCAAGAGGAGATATTGAAAAATGGCAGTACCCAACGGTTATATGGTTTACCTGCTGCGGATTCTGGCGGCGCAGGGCGCGCTCGCCTCAATCTACACAGATCCGAACGATCCGGACGGATTCTGTGCGGGCTTTGTGGAGGCCGTGGACAGCAAGCATGTGCTCATGTGCGATCTGACGCCTTGGGGCCAGATCGACGGTTGGCGCGTGCGCCGCAACAGCGATGTGATTCAGATCCTCTCCGGCGAGGAATACGAGCAGCGCCTGGGCATGCTCATGGCGCATCACAAGCAGCACCACAGGCCGTTCTTCACCGATTATCCGGCGGAGGATACGGATCTTTTGCTGAGCGTTCTTCTGGAATGCAAGGCGCGGGGTGAAATCGTGAGCGTGATCATCGGCAATGAGATGATCACCGGCCGCGTGACGGAGGCAAACGGCCTGCGCGTCAAGATCCGCATTTTCGATTTCTTCGGCCGGGAGGCGGAGATGGAAACCGTGACCCTGCGCGAAATCGAGATTCTGGAAATCGATACGCAGGAGGAGAAGATGTACGGCATCCTTGAGGAGATGGAAGCGCAGCGCATGACCCTTCTGCCCAAGCAGGAGGAAGAGGGCGAATGAGCATGAAGATTACGATTCTGACGATCTTTCCGGAAATGTTTGCTCCGCTGCATCTGAGCATGCTTGGCCGCGCAGAAAAGGCGGGCTTGCTTGAGATCCGCGAGGTGAACATCCGCGATTATTCGAAAAACAAGCACCACAACACGGACGACGCGCCCTTTGGCGGCGGCGCCGGCATGGTGATGCTCGCCCAGCCGATCGTGGATGCGATCCGCGATGTGCAGGGCGAGCATTTTAAAGGCCGGCGCATCTATCTTTCTCCGCGCGGTCAAACACTCACGCAGGCAAAGGTGGAAGAGTTGGCGAAAGAAGAAGAGCTGATTCTTTTGTGCGGCCATTACGAGGGCGTGGATCAGCGTGCGCTGGATCTGTGCATCGACGAGGAGATCTCCATCGGCGATTATATCCTCACCGGCGGCGAGCTGGGCGCGATGGTGCTCGTGGACAGCGTGGCGCGGCTTGTGCCGGGCGTGCTGGGCTGCGAGGAGAGCGCGCAGACGGAGAGCTTTTCCTCGGGTCTCTTGGAGCATCCGCAGTATACGAGGCCGCGCGAGTTTGAAGGGCTGACCGTGCCCGAACCGCTGCTGAACGGCAATCACGCGCACATTCAGGACTGGCAGCTCTCCGAGTCGCTCTATATTACCCTGCGGCGCAGGCCGGAGATGGCGCAGGCATTCCTCAAAGGGAAGAAATTCACCCGCCATCAGAAGAAGGTTGTCGACGCGGTGTTTGAGAGAATCAGGCGGGAGGACGAAGTCCAGACCTCGCAGAAATAAAGCTTTCCCTTCGGGGAGAGCTGACGCGCAGCGTCTGAGAGGGCTTTGCAGGAAGGATTGAGCAATCGAATGCATCTGACACTGGGCGTGGCCGCGCACGTGGATGCGGGCAAGACGACGCTGTGCGAACAGCTGCTGCTCCATAGCGGCGTGCTGCGCAAGGGCGGCCGAGTGGATCACGGCGACGCTTTCATGGACGGCCATGCGCTTGAGCGCGCCAGAGGCATCACCATATTCAGCGAGCAGGCTTCTTTGGATATTCCCCGCGGGGATGGGGAAACCGTGCATGTGACGCTCATGGATACGCCGGGGCACGTCGACTTTTCCGGCGAGATGGAGCGCGCGCTTTCCGTGCTGGATATGGCGCTGCTGGTCGTCTCCTGCGCGGAGGGCGTGCAGAGCCATACGGTGACGCTCTTCAAGCTGCTGCGAAAAAAGCAGATTCCCACGATCATCTTCCTCAATAAGATGGACCGCGAGGGCGCGGACGCCGCGCGCGTGACAGCGCAGATGCAGCGGCTGCTATCCGGCGACTGCGTGCGCATGGAGCAGGACGTTGAAGCCCTGCGCGAGGAGCTGGCCACGCGCGACGAACTGCTTATGGAGCAGCACCTGATGGAGGAAGCGCAGAAAGAGGATTATCTGCAGGGCGCAAGGCGGCTTGTTAAGGCCTGCCAGCTCTATCCCGTGCTTTGCGGCAGCGCGCTGGAAAACATGGGCGTGGAGTCGCTCATGCAGGCGATTGCGCTTCTTTGCGATACCGATTACGAAAAAGCATGCGGCGAGCCATTTTGCGCGAAGGTTTATCGCGTCGCGCACAGGGACGGCATGCGCTACGCATACATCAAGGCGATTTCCGGCAGGCTCACAGCCCGCGAGGAAGTACATACGCTTCGCGGCCTGGAGAAGATCAACGCGCTCTTTTCTGCCCAGGGCACGAAGCTGACGGTCTGCCAGGAGCTGCGCGCCGGTCAGACGGCTGCGGTGACGGGCCTTGCCTGCCGCCCGGGCGAGCGCATCGGCGCGGAAGTGGGCTCGGACAGCCAGGAGCTTGTGCCGCTGATGAGCGTGGATGTGCAGGGCGAAAAGGGGCTTGACCCCACGAAGCTGCTTGCCCATCTGCGCGAAATGGAAGAGGAAGATCCCCTGCTCAGCGTTCGCGCGGAGCAGAGCCGCATTTCCGTGGGCATCATGGGCGCTGTGCAGATTGAGGTGCTTGCAAGCGTGCTGGAAAGCCGATTTGGCGACAAGGTCACGTTCCTGCCGCCGAAGGTCATGTACAGGGAGACCGTCGCAGAGCCCGTGATCGGCGTCGGCCATTATGAGCCGCTCAGGCATTATGCCGAGTGCTGGCTGCGCCTTGTGCCCGGCAAAGAGGGCAGCGGCGTGACGTTTGCGGATAAAACTCCGGCGAATCTGCTGGATATGAACTGGCGCAGGCTGATTTCTGCGCATGTGCATGAGAGAAAGCATCCCGGCGTGCTCACTGGCAGCCCGCTCACCGACGTCTGCGTAGAACTGATTGCAGGGCGTGCGCATCTCAAGCATACGGAGGGCGGCGATTTCCGCGAGGCGACGTACCGCGCGATCCGCAATGCGCTCATGCAGGCGAAAAATGTGCTGCTGGAACCGGTGGTGCGCTTTGAGCTGGCGTTTTCGGGCGATCTGCTCAGCCGCGTGACGGGCGAGCTGCTTCGCCTTGGCGCTGCCATGGATGCGCCGGAATATGACGAGGACGACGTGACGCTCACGGGCACATGCACCGCCGCTTCTTTCTGGGATTATCCGCAGAAATTTGCCGCGACGACGCGCGGCCACGGGCGCATCCGCTCGGAATTCGCCTGCTACGCGCCGTGCAAAAATCAGGACGATATCGTCGCCGAAATCGGCTACAATGCGCTTGCGGACGTCAAGAATCCGCCGGGCAGCGTCTTCTGCAGCCACGGCGCAGGCTATTACGTCCCTTGGGATGAGGTGCGTTCTAACGCACATTGTGAAGTTGAACTATAATATACCTTCCCCTATGGGGAAGGTGGATCGCCGAAGGCGAGACGGATGAGATATCCGCCGCAGCGGATGCCGACTGAAAGAAGGTTATCTATGTTCACCTGCATGCTGGACAGCGCAAGCCGCGTAACGCTGACCGATCAGCTTTACAGCGCGCTGCGCGAGGAAATCATGAGCGGGCGCATTGCGTCGGGGGAAAGAATGCCCTCCAAGCGCCAGCTCGCCGAGCATTTGCATGTGAGCACGGCGACGGTCGAAGCGGCCTATGGCAGGCTCGCCAGCGAAGGCTACTGCGAAAGCCGTCCGCGAAGCGGCATGTACGCCGCATCGGAGCTGCCCAGAACGAATGCTGCGCAGCACCTGGAAAGCGTGCCTGTCCGCTGGGATTTTTCCACCGGCGCCGCCGATGCAGAGCATTTTCCCTATTCCACCTGGGCGCGCCTGATGCGCGAAGTGCTCAGCGAGCAGAATACGCAGCTGCTGCTCTCCGGCGATCCGCAGGGCTCGCCGCAGCTGCGCCGGGAGATTGCCGGCATGATGCTGCGCCTTCGCGGCATCAAGGTCTCGCCCGAGTGCATTGTGCTCGGCGCGGGCACGGAGGTGCTGGTCACAGCGCTGGTTTCGCTGCTGGGCAGGGAGAAGCTTTTTGCCGTGGAAGATCCCGGGTATTCGCGTGTGCGCAGGGTGCTTGTAGCCAGCGGCGCGCGTATTTCGCCGACGCCGCTTTGCTCCGGCGCAATCGACGTGCGGGCGCTGTATACAAACGGCGCAGGCGCGGCCTATGTGACGCCGTCGCATCAGTTTCCTCTGGGCGGGGAGATGAGCGCCAGCCAGCGCACGGCGCTGCTGCATTGGGCGCGTGAGACCGGCAGCTATATTCTGGAAGACGATTACGACAGCGAATTTCGCTTTGCCGGCGTGAGCCTTCCGGCGCTGAAGGCCATGGACGAAAGCGAGCAGGTCATCTATATGAATACATTTGCCCGAACGCTCGCGCCGGGCCTGCGTCTGAGCTTCATGGTGCTGCCCGAGGCGCTGATCGGGCGCTATCGGGCCCTGCATGCCGCGTGCAGCGTGCCGGGGTTTGAGCAGGAGACGCTGCGCAAATTTATCGCCGGCGGGTATCTGGAAAGGCATGTGTCGCGCATGCGCGTGGTCTATCGCGCAAGGCTTCAGGCGCTGGAGAGAAAAGCGCAGGAGCTGAGTCTGGGTGAGGTCGCGCCGTGCGGCGCGGGTCTTTATGCTCTTTTGCATGTCGGAGGGAAGACGCCGCCGCAGGAGCTCGTGCCGCTGGCGGCGCGCGAAGGCGTGAAGCTGACGCGGCTGGCGGATTACGGCGTGATGGAAACCGGCCGCGAGCTTGAGCGCGTGGTGCTGCTTGGCTTTGCGGGCATGGATGAACAGGCGATCGGCGAAGGGCTTGAGGCGCTGCGCCGCGCATGGATATAAGGAGGAAGATGAAATGAAGAAGTTTTTGCTTTTGCTGCTGCTTGGCGCGGTACTGCTTACGATGACGGGCTGCACATCCGTGCAGCAGGCACTGGGCAAGATTGGCGACGATATCGAAGCCAGTCAGCTTAAAGAGGTGCAGGTGGCGGATACCAGCGTGGACTGGAGTTTTGTCATCGAGGTTCGCGAGATGGCTATCAAGATGTTTACAGAAGGGGTTGAGGGCGCGACGATCACCAACACACGCGTGGCCTCCAAGGATAACAAGGGAGATCGCGCAATCGTGATCATCGAATACGAGCTGGATGGAAAGACCGGCAGTTACGGTTTCGATTATGAGAAGGACGCAAACGGCGTCTACGAGCTCAAGCGTATGGGCGAGGGTGTGCGCACGGATGATTTGATGTGAGTAAAAAGGGTCACCTCTTATATGAGACGACCCCTTGTGCTGTTTATGTGTGTTTGTGTACGCTATTCTTGGATAGCGTCAGCCGGTAGCTGTCATCGATGAGATGGAGGATATCCTCGTCGGTCATGGAGCCGTCCAGGATGATGGAGATCCAGTGAAGCTTGTTCATGTGATAGGCGGGCACAACAGCGGGATAGACCGTTTTCCAGAAATCGCCCCAGTTCGGCTCTGCCTTCACGTTGATCCAGACATGGCCCTCGCGTTCATAGACGGAGGCGAACATCTTCTGGTTCGTTTGATGGCGCAGAACTGCCCAGCTGTCCAGCCCGAAGGGATAATCCTCGTAGGCGTCTGGCAGGGTCAGGCAGGCGTCGATGGCTTCGCGAAGCGTCTTCATGGGGCGTGCCTCCTTGGTATTTGTGAAACCAGTATACGGCAAAAGGGCACGAAAGGAAAGGGCGAACTTGAACGGACATGGCTTTTGTTGTATAATGATTTCATCAGAAATACATTGCATGAGGAGGATATTATGGAACTGTCTGCAATTCTTTCCATGGTTGATCATACGCTGCTCAAACCCGAATCCACCTGGGCGCAGATTCAGGAAATCTGCGATGATGCGATCCAGTACAAGACTGCGACGGTGTGCATTCCGGCGAGCTACGTGGCGCGCTGCAAGGCCTATATGATGGAAAAAGGCTCGGACGTTGGCGTGTGCACGGTCATCGGTTTCCCGACGGGCTATTCCACCACGGCCAGCAAGGTCTATGAGGCGGCGGATGCTGTCAAAAACGGCGCGGATGAGGTGGATATGGTCATCAACATCGGTATGCTCAAAGACGGCCATGATGAGCAGGTGCTTTTCGAGATCAACGCGATCAAGGAAGCCTGCGCGGGAAAGCCGCTCAAGGTGATCATCGAGACCTGCCTGCTCACCGAGGAAGAGAAGGTGCGCATGTGCGAAATCGTGAATCAGTCGGACGCCGACTTCATCAAGACCAGCACGGGCTTCTCCACCGCGGGCGCGACATTTGCGGATGTGGAACTGATGGCAAAGCATATGAAACCCGGCAAGCAGATCAAGGCGGCGGGCGGCATCGCCACGCTTGACGACGCTGAAAAGTTCATCGAATTGGGCGCGACGCGTCTTGGCACCAGCCGCATCATCAAGATCGTCAAAAGCGAATCGGCGAGCGGGTATTGATTGTATATGAGAGGCGGAAAAACGGTGGTACACAATACAATGAAAGTGCGTACGCGTAGTACTGTGATATTTC
>CAZACE010000021.1:0-11640 GCA_964483255.1 uncultured Oscillospiraceae bacterium | reverse complement strand
GATCTGATCGGCCTTGACGGCATTGAGAAAACCATGGAAGACTGGTTGACCGCCTGTACGACGCAGCGCGTAGGCAAGCGTATTGTTGAGATCGACCGTTACGGCGCCGTTAACAGGACGCTGAGCACAACTGAGGCGACAGATGGCAACAATATCAAACTGACCATCGATTCCAACCTCCAGCGCGTCGCCGAATCGGCTCTGGAAAATAATATCAACTACATCCGCGACGCGCAGGAGAAGCTGCTAAGCAGCGATACCTGGCTCGATGAAAACAAGACTGAGCTTCAGGGAACAACGCGAGATTTTGATTCCAACCCGATCGAGCTGGCAGAAAAGGGCGCTGTCGTTGTCGTCGATATGGAGGGGCGCGTCCTCGCTCTGGCCAGCTATCCGCCATATGATCCCAATGCCTTTATCGTTGGCGGTGACGCAGCGGCCAATGTCCTTCTGGATAAGCGAAATCCGCTGGTTAACTATGCCATCGGTTCCCGCGATACGCCGGGTTCCATTTTCAAGCTGGTTACAGCAACGGCCGGTTTGATGAGTGGTCAGCTTACCATGACCGAAACCATCAGCGACGAAGGCAAGTTTGATCTTTACGACAAGAGCAATCCGCCTCAGTGCTGGGTCAATCAAAAGCGACTGCATCTGCATGCCAATCAGACTGTCAAAGAGGGCATTACCCATTCCTGTAACTACTTCTTCTATACGGTTGGTTCCAGACTCTATGAGAATACCGATGATCAGCTTTACAAGACGGCTGCGCTCTATGGTCTGACCACCAAGACGGGCATCGATCTGCCCGGCGAACTGCAGGGCTACGTGGCCAGCCAGACGACGCTTTACGATAAGAATAAGGCCATCAGCGCCGCCAAGCAGTCCACCTGGCGTCCGTCGATCGTTTTCAATCAGATCAAGCGCCATCTCATTGATGTCGGCGAAGACTACAAGATGACCTTTGACGAAGACAAACTTGACAAGTGCGTCAAGCGACTCATGGATATGGCGGTTGACTTCAATCAGAGCGATTGGCTTCCGGAAATCCGTACCATTCTGATGGAAGAGCTCGATATGCCGCGTGAGATGGTCTATTTGCAGATCGTCGCCGGTGATACGTACATCAAGCTCAACGAAATCAAATGGGGCGGTTCGGAGGCGATCATGGCCGCCGTCGGTCAGTCGATCACCTCCGTAACGCCGGTTGCACTCGCGCGCTACGTGGCTGCTGTCGCCAACGGCGGCAAGGTCTACGATCTGCGTCTGGTCGATTCAATCATTTCGCCCGAGGGTGAGGTGCTCAGCCAAAGCTCGCCGATCCTGGCTTCTGAGATTGAGGGTCCCAATGTTGAGGAATATCTCGCATATATTCGCGAAGGCATGGGCGGCGTTGCTGAAGGCGACGGTACTGCGGAACGATTCTTCAGCGATAGTCAGTATGCCGACGTTCAGAAGCTGATTGCTGCAAAAACAGGTACCGCCGAGAAGACCCGAATCGACCTTGAGAACAATGCATGGATGGTTGCTTTTGCGCCGTATGATCCGGATGATCCTTCGGTTGAGCCTGAAATCGCGATTTGCGTGTATATCCCGCATGGATACAGCGGCTCTTACTGTTCGTTAACCGTTCGTGATATTGTTGACTATCATCTGGAACACAGGCTCCTGGATACGGAGGACTTCATGGCGCCCTCCAATTCGCTCGCTTACTGATTCCGGATATTTCAATCCAGCAGCAAAGAGAGGATCAACATGGGGAAGATCTGGATCGTATGTTCCGGAAGCGGCGGCGTTGGAAAGACAACCATTGCGCTTTCCATGGCCGTTGGCGCAGCCAAGGCAGGGAAGAAGACCATTCTTCTGGATGCAGCGGGTGCTTCCAGATCCTGCGATCTGGTTCTTGGGCTTGAGAGTGCCATGACCTTGGATATGAAGGACATTCTGCGCGATCAGATTCGCATGGATTCGGCGCTGTGTCCCGCTGCGCAATATGCAAATCTCTCTCTGGCATGCGCCTCTCTGAATGGCTATACGCCTGTACACGAATTATCCGGAATGGTGCTTGCGCTTCATTCCATGTGCGACATTCTTGTGGTCGATATGCCGACAGGGGAGCACTCACTCGGTCGCGGCGTCATGCGTTCCGGCGATGAACGCCTTTTTGTCACAAGGCCGGACAATGCGTCAATCCGTTCTACAGAGCGCCTGATCATGCAAGCCCGCTGCGAAGATGACGTATCAAACAGCCTGATTATCAACCGTATGAGCCGGGAACGTGTAAAGCGTAAGATTCAGTATCCGCAAGATACAGTCGAGAATTTGCTCGACATGCCTGCGCTTTGCTGCATTCCGGAGGATTCGAGCGTTCCTGAATGCGAATGCAGTGCACGCTCTGCTATTGAGAGCAACGGTCCTGCATGGACAGTGCTGAGCAAACTTTGCAAAACGCTGCTCGGCGGCGCGTAACCGATAAGGAGAAAACATGCGCAATTCTGACAATAGTCGGCTCTCCAAGCCGCATTTTGATTGGCCGCTTCTGGTTGCCAGCTATTTGCTGGCGCTCTATGGCGTACTGGCCATCACCATCGCAAATTTCAATCCGAATCTTGGTTCTGACCGTTCTTTGCAGCAGCTGGTTATGGACGCCAATAACGGCCGACTCCAGCTCATGTGGGTCGTCGTCAGCATGGTCGTAGTTTCTTTGATGATGACCATCAAATACGATATCATCGGTCGACTGTGGCCTGTAATTTACTTTGTCGATATTCTACTGCTCGCTCTGGTTCTGACCACATCCAAGATCAACGGCGTTGCAGGTTGGTTTCAGTTTCTTGACCGCACGTTCCAGCCCTCCGAGCTGGCCAAGTTGGCGCTGATCATCACGCTTTCCAAAGCGCTGACACGCTACCCGGACAGGCCGATTCCGAATTTTCGGTACTTTATGTACATCTGCATCCACTTCGGTATCCCTGCCATTCTGATTATCGCCCAGCCTGATATCGGCACGGCGATGGTCTTCTGCGTTATTTTCGTTGCACTGTTGTTCCTTTCTGGTTTTGAGCTTCGCTGGATGTTCCTGTTGGGCGGTCTGGCTATCTCTGCCATCACGCCCGTCATTTTCTATCTGGCGTCTACCAATAACTTCCGCTGGCTTCGTCTGGTCGCGTTTATCAATCCGGAGTCCGATCCTACGGGCAGCAGTTATCAGATTATCAACTCCAAGGTTACCATTGGTTCCGGCGGCTTGTACGGAAAGGGCGCATGGGCCGAAGGAACCCTGACGCACCTGAACTATGTTCCGGAAAATCACACGGACTTTATCTTCTCCGTCGTGGGTGAAACGCTCGGTTTCGTTGGTTCGCTGGTACTCCTTGGCCTGTATGCATTCGTAATTTTCCGCATGCTGCTGCTGGCTTATCATACCAAAGACCGCTTTGGCCAGTTGATCATCATCGGCGTGATGGCCATGCTTCTTTTCCACGTGTTTGAGAATATTGGCATGTGCATCGGCGTCATGCCGATTACCGGAATTCCGCTGCCGTTTATCAGCTACGGCGGAACAAACCTTGTCGTGAACATGGCTGGTATCGGTTTGGTACTTAATGTTACAGCATACAAGAGCTCCATCGATCTTCACGAGAAGCAACGGGCATAGCTGTTCTTTGGTGCGCACTCCCCGCATAGGTTTGGGCATAACCAAGTCAAAGGGGAGTGTAACGCTTGAATCAGCATCCATCCAAAGTGATTCTCACACAAATGACCCAGAGAGAACAGCTTTCCTGGCCCTCCATGCAAAAGCATACAAACAAACGGTTGCTCAGAAACACAGCATTTCTGGCAGCCGTTTCCTTCTGTCTGGGTGGATGCGCCTGGTTTGCCGTCAGCCAGCCTCAGAAGACCCAAGCCGTCATGAGTCATTTGACTGCCGGCTTTGAATATGATGAAACACTCGGCAGACTGCAATTGGTCAATAATATGCTTCCTGAAAGCGCAATGGTCTTTTTAAATACGGATTCCAGCACGCTCGATTTCCATATGCCTGTGGATGTACAAGCCAGCCATGCCTGGACGCAGGAGGAACCATGGCTTGAATACCCCTTTGTCGGTGACGTAACAGCATGTCAAGCAGGAGAAATCATTACCATCGTACAAAATCATGCTGGCACCCATACCATGCGAATCATGCACGATGCAGGCTATGAATCCATTTATAGCGGCTTGAAGACCATTCATGCAGGCGAAAATGAGCGTGTTGAGGCTGGCCAGATGATTGGTACGTCTGCTGGCACTACAGCCTTTGAGCTAAGGAAAGACGGCGTATCCGTGCTTCCGGCATTCTCGCAGATGTAGCTATGCAAATCAGGATTCATCCGTCCTTTTGCCTATATCTGCTGTGCTATGTTTTTCTCTCCTCCTTTTCCAATGTCCTCGGTATTCTTTTAGCACTGCTGATTCACGAATTAAGCCACTATGCAGCCGCTCGGCTTATAGGCGAACAGATTGCGCTGCTGGAACTTACGCCATTCGGCGGCGTCATGAGATATAAACCGGGAAGTATATCCAGCAAAGGATTGAAAGGCGTCTTTCTGCATGCCGCAGGACCGCTGGGTAACTACGCTTTCCTTCTGGCCGCCAGCATGCCCATGATGCGGAATCTGCTCCCTTATGATTTCCAGCGCAGTTTGATACTTGCGAACAGCTCAATGCTCTTTCTCAATCTGCTGCCTGCGTTTCCCCTGGACGGCGGTCAGGTTTTATTCTGTCTGGGATACTATCTCTTTCCTGTTGCAAAACTTGCTGCCGTCCTGACTGCGCTGGGTATTATCACAGGTTCTCTCGGTCTTATCCTTTCGGTTTATGGATTGATACTGCATCGAATGCTCAACTGTTCACTTCTGATCGTCAGCCTGTATCTGATTGTTGTCGCAGCACAAAGCCGCTCGCATTTGCTTTGCGAAAACATCTGTGCTGTCGCTCAGGAAAAGCTGTCCGATATCGTAGGAATCGAGCGAATCAGATACTACCGGGCCGCCCACAATACGCCATTGCTTGATCTGGTCCCTTTGATGAAGCCGGGAATAGCCATGCACGTTTCCTTTATCAATGAGGGGAAGGAGTATGAGCTGACAGATATCCAACTATGCCAGGCACTGCTGACCATGCCATCCTCGGTATTGCTGGAGGCATACCTGCATTTTTCGCAATACAAAGAAAAAAAGTCTGCAATACCATGAATTCGCGCGCTTTCATGCTTGAAACATCGCCGCGGGTGATATACAATAGGAAGGTATAATTCAAGAATAGTGAGGATAAAATTTTGAGCGATACACAGCACATACAGGCGCATCCGCTCGTCCAGATGGGCATCAGCGACGAGGTTGTCCGCGCCTTTAACTGGATGGGATTTAAAAATCTCACAGGTATTCAGCAAAAATGCATTCCGCTGATGATGGATGGTCACGACATCATCGCTATCGCGCCGACCGGCACCGGCAAAACCCTTGGATTCGGCATTCCGATGCTTGAGTATATCAACCTCGATGATCCCAGTGTTCAGGAAATCGTACTGGCCCCAACGCGTGAGCTCGCCCAGCAGATCGGCGATGAGCTCACCAACCTTGCACATTACATCAAAGGACTTAAAATCGCCGTCATCTATGGCGGTCAGCCTTTTGGCAAACAGATGAGCGCGCTTTCCCGCAAACCGCAGCTGTTGGTTGCAACGCCCGGCCGTCTGCTGGATCATATGCAGAGGGGGAATATCAAGCTTTCCGGCGTTCATACAATGGTGCTCGACGAAGCTGACGAGATGCTCAAAATGGGCTTTATACAGGATGTTGAGAGGATCATCGAGAGCGTCGATCCGAATCGGCAGCTGGTCATGTTCAGCGCAACCACCAATCAGGATGTGCTGACCGTTTCCTGGAAGTATCAGCATGATCCGATCGAGATCGTCGTACAGGCTGAAGCCGACAACAAACCAGACATCACGCAGTACGTCATCGAATCCGACCAGAAGCAGAAGTACGAGCAGCTGCTCTACCTGCTTGATTCCGATCAGTACAAGCGCATGATGATCTTCTGCAATACGAAGGACATGACTGCCAGGCTGTGCGAACGCCTGAAAAAAGCCGGATACAGCGCAGAATGCCTGCATGGCGACGTCCGCCAGTCTCAGCGGGATAAGGTCATGGCCGGTTTCCGGAAAGGCCAGTTTGAGATCCTGGTCGCTACCGACGTCGCCGCGCGCGGCATCGACGTGGATGATGTGGAAGCCGTATTTAACTATGATCTTCCGGATAAACAGGAGTTTTACGTCCATCGTATCGGCCGTACCGGCCGTGCCAAACGCGCAGGTGTCAGCTTCTCGTTTGTCAGTTTCCGCGACAGCATCCGCATGGATGAGATCCGAAAATATACGCATGTTGAGCCGATCCAGCTTATCTTTGATGAATTCGGCACGCTCTGTTTTAAGGAGAGCGGCGAGGCATTCCTCGAAGATCTTTAATTGTCGTTTTCAACCAGCCTGAACCCGTGAATTCCGCTTTGGCGGAGCAGGGGGATCAGGCTGGTTTCTTTTATCGGTTCAGATAGCGTCAGCTTCACTTCGCAGGGATGCATTGTGCTCTCTTCACGCTTGACTTCTTTCAGATTTGCCAGCAAGTTCCTGGCAATCTCCCGTTTCTGCTGGTTTCCATATAAAATGAGCCTCAGCATGTACACAGGCAATTCCTCCTTAAAATCCAGAAATTCAATGAAAAAGGATTGCACATCGCTACCTTTTATGATATTCTATGATCAGATATAAGGGTATACTTGTATCGTATGATGAAAGCGAGGATTTTAGCCATGAATGATATGGAAATGATGGAAAACGAGAATATCATCGTTCTTACTGATGAGGATGGCGTGGATGTCGAGTTTGAGTTCTGCGCTGCCATCGAATATGAAGGCAACGAGTATGTCGTGCTGCTTCCGGTTGAGGATGACGACGGCGAAGTCGTGATTCTGCAGGTAATCGAAGACGAAAACGCCGCTGAAGACGATGAGGCGACCTACGTCGGCGTGGACGACGAAGACGTTCTGCAGGCCGTGTTTGATCTGTTTAAGGAGCAGGCGGGCGACGAGTTCGATTTCGAAGAGTGATTCTTGCAAAAGCAAAGAGCATCGGATAAAATCCGATGCCCTTTTTGTTTAAATGGATGGTTAGAATGGATTACATTTTTCGAAGCAGGCTGGTCACCTTGCCAAGAATCGTTACGGCGGGGACGATAATCGGTTCCATCGCGTCGTTTTCCGGCTGAAGGCGGAAATGACCATTCTCTTTGAAGAAGCGCTTAACTGTTGCCTCATCCTCAACCAGTGCAACAACAATCTCGCCGTTATTGGCGTGCTGCTGTTTGCGAACGACGATAAAATCATCATGGAAAATGCCTGCCTGGATCATGCTGTCGCCGCGGACACGAAGCACAAAATGCTCACCTTCGCCGATAAACTCGACAGGAAGCGCCATATAATCCTCAACGCTTTCCTCGGCCAGAATCGGCTGACCGGCAGCTACACGGCCCACAACAGGAAGCTGACAGACAGTGTTCTCTGTATCGGCAGCTGCTGATCTGGCAAGGCCCATGGCACGCGGCTTCATCGCATCGCGATGCAGAAGCCCCTTTTTCTCAAGGCGCATCAAATGACCATGCACCGTAGAAGTCGACTTGAGGCCAACAGCTTCACCGATTTCGCGAACAGATGGGGCATAGCCGCGCACCTGAATCTCTTCTTGAATATATGCCAGAATACGCTCCTGGGTATCACCTCTGGGTTTCTTTCCTGCCATGTCCGCACAGCCTTTCCATCATTTGATGATTTATTATAGCATATCTCTTTTACAAAAATCAAGGAGAATCAAACATATGTTCGCATATCATACTTGAAACCGGATTATCATGCGTGCTATAATGTTCCCATCAACAGATGGTTAGGGGAGAAATAAGCAATGAAGCAGCGTTCCTGTGTTTTGTATGATCGTGAATGCATAGAGTGCGGTGAGTGTAATCTTTGTGATCTCGATCCGTCCAAGGTCTGCGATAACTGCAAAAAATGCATCGGTCTTGGTGACGGCAAAACCGACTATCGTGCCATTAAAATTGACGGCATTATCGATGAAAGTCTGAATCCTGAGGATTATCTCGACTAATTGTGCTATCGTTAGAAAAGCGGCTTGTGCAGCCGCTTTTTATATTACGGATTATTCATCAAAGAATCATCCCGAAGATCATCCCTGAGCACTGTCTTTTGCGCAGCAATCCTGCGGTGATCTTCAGCGATCGCCGCATAATGCTTGCGCGTCGTATTGACGTCGGAATGCCCCAGAACGTCGGCAACGAGATAGATATCACCGGTCTCACGATACAGATTCGTGCCAAATGTGCTGCGGAGCTTATGCGGGCTGATTTTCTTTTTCAGAGGAGCAGCAATCGAAGCGTATTTCTTGACCATGTTTTCAACCGCGCGCTGCGTGATGCGCCGGCGCTGAATGGACAGGAAAAACGCATTTTCGTGCCCGGGCAGCGCCTCGATCTGCTTGCGCTCTTCAAGATAGGAAACCAGCGCCTCAGCAACCTCATCCGACAGATACAGAATGACTTCTTTGCCGCCTTTTCGGGTCACAACAAACGCGTTCTGCTCAAAATCAAAGTCATCGATATTCAATCCCACGCACTCGCTGATACGGATTCCCGTACCCAGAAACAGCGAAAGCATGGCCAGATCACGTTTTTTCGTTACATGATGATACTTCTGATACGTCTTAGGCAGCGCCTGACCGGTCTCCGCCACATCCAGAATGCGAGCCACTTCGTCGATATCCAGCCGGATAATCGCACGCTCATGGAGCTTGGGCAGGGGAACAAGCGCCGCAGTATTGCCTTCAATCAGCCCGTCAGAAAACAGATATTTGTAAAATGCGCGCAGGGATGCATATTTGCGCTTGATCCCATATTCATGGTTTGTAATCTCCTTGGATGCAACCTGCCCGTCATCCAGCGCTTCATTTTTCACATACAGGGAAAGATATCGCGCATAGCGCTCCAGATCCTGCTTAGTGACTTTACGAATATCTTCGACGGTAAACTCAGTAACAGGCTTGCCGGAAAACTTAGGCAATTCATCGGAAAGATACTGAAAAAAGAGTTTCAGATCATAGGCATAACTCAGACGCGTCAGCGGACTGGTCAACTGCTCGATTGCGATGAAATAATCGCTGCAGATTTGAGGGAGCTCCCGCAAAAGCTCCCGAAGCCGACGGGTACGGTTTATATGCGCCTGATTATGATAATCGTTGGCCAATTCTGTTCACCGCTTTCATAGACTTCGTAAAACCTGAGTTTTGCGAAGTCTTAAAGATCCTTCCCCACAGAGTTATCGATGGCCCTTGAGCCGTCTTATTTGTCCTTATGCGCGCGAATCTGTCCGGTAGCCAGTTCATCACAGCGATTGTTCCACTGATTGTCCGCGTGCCCCTTTACCTTAATGATCGTCACATTGTGCGGCTGCATTACAGTCAACAGCCATTTCCAGAGATCCTGATTTTCAACCGGCTTCTTGGCGGCGTTTTTCCAACCGTTGCGCTGCCAGCCGTCAATCCATTTCTGAGAAAACGCATTGACCAGATATGCCGAGTCCGAATACAGCGTCACGTTGCACGGCTGCTTGAGTGCGGTAAATCCCTGAACAGCTGCAAAAAGCTCCATGCGGTTGTTTGTCGTGTCCGGCATATATCCGGAAATCTCCTTGATATGCTCGCCGAACATCAAAACCGTGCCCCAGCCTCCCGGACCAGGATTACCCGAACAGGCGCCATCGGTATACATTACAATATCCTTCAAAATCCTACCTCAGCTATTTATATCTTTAATTATTTATCAGTCGGTTCGTCATTTGGAAATCTTCAGCGTCTTTTCAATGGTCGCGCCCAGCGCATCCATCACAGCAGCCCGCATACCACCCTTTTCAAGCGCATACACGCCTTCAATGGTCGTGCCGCCCGGCGAACAAACCGCATCTTTGAGTTTTCCGGGATGCTCACCCGTGTCCTGAACCATCTTCGCAGCGCCAATCAGCGTCTGCGCCGCCAGCTCATAGGCCATTGCGCGCGGAACACCGTAGCGAACGCCGCCGTCAGCCAGCGCCTCGATAAACTGATATACAAAAGCCGGACCACAACCATTGATGCTCGTTGCAGCGACGAACACATGATCCTCTACTTTTGCAACCTTGCCGGCCGCCGCAAACACAGCCTGAGCAAACGCAAATTCATCTTCAGAGCAGCGGCATTTCTCGGAAATCAGACTCATGCCCTCGCCTACAGCCAGCGGAGTATTGGGCATGACGCGGACAAAACGCGCAGAAGCCGGCAGCGCTCTTTCGAGCATATCGTAATTCCAACCGGCAACAATCGAAATCACAAACTTGCCCTCAAGCGCCTCATAGACTTCTTCAATTACCTGTGCCGTGTAAACGGGCTTAATCGCCAGCAGGACGCATTCGCATGCCTGCACGAGCGTTTTATTGTCCTCCATCACGCAAACGCCCTGAGCGGCGAATTTCGCGCAATTTGCAAGGTTCTTATCTGAGATCGCAATCTGATCCGCAGCAAGGAACCCCTTCTTCAGAATACCATTCAAAATCGCAGAGCCCATATTGCCCGCGCCGATGAATCCAATCTTCATGCCGTTCACTACTCCTTTTCTTTTCCATCATCGTTATTGTAAACGAATGCAGCAGAAACGTCAATATAACGGTTTTATCATTGCTTTGCATCCAATAAAACCTGAAAACATAAAAGAAAACCGACCATATTCTGGTCGGCATGGTGCGGGAAACAGGACTTTTTCTTGCCGTCTCGACGACGGCTTCGGTCAGCTCGGCTCTGAGGCCACACTGTGGCCTCATTCACTCCCTCGCCATTCAAGTCCAGATTTCCCGACAGATTAAATCAAAACCGACCACCCTGAAGGATGGCCGGTTTTGATTGGTGCGGGAAACAGGACTTGAACCTGCATGAAATTGCTTTCACTAGAACCTGAATCTAGCGCGTCTGCCAATTCCGCCATTCCCGCGTGAACATGAAATATTATATCCCGATGGATATGATTTGTCAAGCTGTTTTTGCCAATAAAACGCCTGTTTCTGTCAAGGTTTTTCTGTCAATATCCGGGGAGAAATCTTGCAACAGAGTGGAGAATTTGATACAATAAATTGATTCCAGCTGCCGCTGTACGCAGGGCAGACCGGAAGCGTATAGGATGTTATCAGCTGCACTGCGGCAAAACCAAGTCGGGTATCCTGAGAGAACCTGAACGGAGGGGCAAAAATGAACAGATCCAGAAAACCGAACGTGCTTTTTCTGACGCAGCTTGCGTTGCTCGTTGCTGTTGAAATGGTGATGAAAACGATTGGGCTTGGCAGTGTGCCAATCGGTCCGCTATATATGTCGTTTCTCACTGTGCCGATTGCGGTGGGCGCGATCGTTATGGGGCCGCTGGCTGCGATGGTGCTTGGCGGCGTGTTCGGTTTTGTGAGCTTTATGGATGCGATCAAGGGCGCGTCGATCATGACGTCGAACCTACTGGCTGTATCGCC
>CAZACE010000020.1:1071-11652 GCA_964483255.1 uncultured Oscillospiraceae bacterium | reverse complement strand
TGCCGCAAAGCTGGATGAGGAGATTGCCTCCTGCCTGCGCGGCTGGACGCTTGCGCGTCTTTCGCGTGTGGATCTGGCGATTCTGCGCCTTGCCGTGTTTGAGATGAAGTATGCGTCGCTTCCGGCTGCCGTTTCCATCAATGAGGCGGTGGAGCTGACCCGCAAGTATTCCAGCGAGACCTCCTGCGGTTTTGTCAATGGCGTGCTGGGTACCATCAGCAGAAAGCTGGCGGCGAAGGCATGAGAGCAGTTCTTGGTATTGACACCAGCTGCTACACGACGTCTGCTGCGCTGGTCTCTGTCAGTGGCAGGCTGATCGCTTCCTCCCGCCGACTTCTTACGGTGGATGCGGGTGAGCGCGGCCTGATGCAGTCTGAGGGGCTGTTTCAGCATGTCAAAAATCTGCCGGATATGATTGCGGACGTGATGGCAAAAGCCCCGCAGGCGGAGATTGCTGCCGTCTGCGCGAGCACACGTCCCAGGCCGGCGCAGGATTCGTATATGCCCGTTTTCCGGGCAGGAGAAAGTCAGGCGCGCGCAGCGGCAGCATTGCTGCGCGTGCCTTTTTATCCTGTCAGCCATCAGGAAGGGCATGTGCGTGCAGCAATGGTGGATTCGCATATTGACGCAAAGCAGCCGTTTCTTGCGCTGCATCTGTCCGGCGGTACGACGGAGATTCTTCTGTGCGAGCAGGGAAAGCTGACGCTTCTGGGCGGCAGTCTGGATCTGCATGCGGGCCAGCTGGTGGATCGCACGGGCGTGCGTATGAACCTTCCGTTCCCCGCAGGCCCTTCGCTTGAAAAGCTGGCCATGGCCGGCAAAGGCAGCGAAAAGAGCCTCATCGGCGTATCGATCAAGGGCGTGGACTGCAACATGTCCGGCGCGGAGAACAAGATCATGCGATGGATGGAAGAAGGCGAGATGACGAACGAACAGATCGCTGCCGAAGTGTTCGATTTTCTGTCCCGCACGATTGAGCGCCAGATTGAGGCGGCATGCGAGAAAACCGGCTGCCGTCAGGCGCTGCTGGCCGGCGGCGTGGCGTCGTCCACGCTGCTTAGGGAGATGCTTGAAGCGCGCGCAAAGAAGCGCAGGCTGAATTGCCGCCTCTGCTTTGCCAGAACGGAACTTTCCGGTGACAATGCCGTGGGCGTTGCGCTGCTGGGCGCAGGCATGTTCAGGGAAAATAAGGAGGAATAAGCGATGGCGGCGATGCTGATCGACGGCCGCGCAGTAGCGAAGGCTTTTAAAGAGGAAATTGCGCAGCGAACGGCGCAGATGATCGCCGGCGGCGTAACGCCGCATCTGGCGGTTGTGCTCGTGGGCGAAAATCCTGCGAGCCAGGTGTATGTGCGCAATAAGGAAAATGGCTGCATCAAGGCGGGCATGCGTTCGACCGTGATTCGCATGAGCGAAACCTGCACGCAGGAAGAGTTGGAAAAGACGGTGATCGCGCTCAATGAGGATGCATCCGTTCATGGCATTCTGGTGCAGTTGCCGCTGCCCAAGGGGCTTGACGAAGCGAGTGTGCTGCGCCTCATTAATCCGGACAAGGATGTGGACGGCTTTCATGCGATGAATTCCGGCAGGCTCATGAACGGACAGCCGGGCTTTGTGCCGTGCACGCCGCTGGGCGTAATGAAGCTGCTTGAAAGCTACAATATTGACCCGACCGGCAAGCACGCCGTGGTCATTGGACGCAGCAATATTGTCGGTAAGCCCATGGCCATGCTGCTTCTGCAGGCAAATGCGACGGTGACTGTCTGCCATTCCCGCACGCAGAATCTTGCTGAGATTACGAAGCAGGCGGACATTCTGGTCGCCGCTGTGGGCCGCGCGAATTTCGTGACGGCGGATATGGTGAAGCCCGGCGCGGCTGTCATCGACGTGGGCATCAACCGCGTGGACGGCAAGCTTGTGGGCGACGTCGATTTTGATGCTGTGAGCGAGGTTGCGGGCTATATCACGCCTGTTCCCGGCGGCGTTGGCCAGATGACGATCGCCATGCTGCTTGCCAATACGCTTGACGCGGCTGCCAAGCAGGGCTGATGATATGGCTTCCAAGCTGACGCTGACCGTCTCGCAATTAAACGAATACATCCGGCGCATGATGCAGCTTGATCCGATGCTGCATCGCGTGGAGCTCAAGGGCGAAATCAGCAATCTGAAATTCCATCAGACGGGCACGATCTTCTTTACGCTCAAAGACGAGCTTTCCTCGATTGCCTGCGTGATGTATGCCTCTGACGCCGCAAGCCTCCAGGCTGCGCCATTTGAGGGCATGCGCGCTGTCGTTTCCGGCAGCGTGGGCTTCTATGTCAAAGGCGGCCAGCTGCAGTTTTATGCGAACAATCTGCAGGCGCAGGGCGTGGGTGTGCTCTATGAACGCCTGATGGCACTCAAAGAAAAGCTGTCCCGCGAAGGCCTCTTTGCTGCGGAACGCAAACAGGCTCTTCCTGCTTTCCCGGATACCATCGGCGTGGTCACTTCGCCGACCGGCGCGGTGATTCATGATATTATGAACGTGTCGCTGCGCCGCAATCCGAATGCGAGGATTCTTCTGTGCCCGGTGCGGGTGCAGGGGATCGGCGCGGCGGATGAGGTTGTGCAGGCGGTTGAGCTGCTTGAAAAAATCGATTCTGTCAGCGTGATCATCGTTGCCCGCGGCGGCGGCTCAATGGAGGATCTGTGGACTTTCAATGAGGAAGCGGTTGTCCGCGCGGTGGCGTCTTGCTCCAAGCCTATCGTCTCCGCTGTCGGTCATGAGACCGATGTGACGCTGTGCGATCTGGCTGCGGATCTGCGCGCGCCGACGCCCTCTGCAGCGGCGGAATGCGTGGTGCCGTTGATGAGCGAGATCACGGAGCAGCTTGTGCAGCTGAAATCCGAGCTGGACGGCGCTGTCAATTGGCAGATTGAAAAGAAGCGAGCCGCGCTTGAGCTTCTTCATGCGCGCCTTGTGCTGTGCCAGCCGAAAAAGCGCATTGAGGCCGAAGAAAAGCAGCTTGAAAAAGCGCGTGATGCGCTTTGGCTTGCGATGAATAAGCGCATGCTTGATTGTGAGCGGCAGCTTTACCAGCGCATGCGCGAGCTTTCGATGCTCAGCCCATATCGAGTGCTGGAGCGCGGTTATGCGATTGTCACGCGGGATGGCCTTCCTGTGACGGCCAGTGCGCAGCTTTATGAAAATGATAGGATACAGGTCCGCTTTGCGGACGGCGTTGTGAGCGCAGGGGTTTTGTCCGAAGAGAAGAAGGAGGGCTGAATATGGCCGCAAAAAAGAAAAAGCCCATCTCCTTTGAGGCGGGCATGCAGGAGCTGGACGCCCTTGTGGAGAAACTCAGCTCCGGCGAGCTTGCTCTGGAAGAGGCGATCGCCCTGTATGAGCAGGGGACGCAGCTCCATGCGCAGCTGCAGACACTTCTTACGCAGCAGAAGAAACGAATTGAAATGATCGACCCGGATACAGCAGAAATCGAAGCATTTGAAGGGAATGAATAAGATGTATCGTGAGCAGTATAGCCGCTATGTCGCCATGGTGGAGGAAACCCTGAATCAGCTCCTGCCTGAGACGCAGGCAATCTGTCCGAAGGAAGAGGGCGAGATTCCGAAGCTTTTGTGTGAGTCCATGCGCTACAGCCTGCTGGCTGGCGGCAAGCGAATCCGCCCGGTTCTGCTGCTGGCAGCCTGCGAGATGCTCGGCGGCGATCTAAATCAGGCGAAGGTGCCTGCCGCTGCGCTGGAGATGATTCATACCTATTCGCTCATTCACGATGATCTGCCGGGCATGGATGACGACGATTACCGCCGCGGCCGCCCGACGAACCATAAGGTCTATGGCGTGGGTCATGCGATCCTTGCGGGTGATGGCCTGCTCAATTTTGCCTATGAAAGCCTGCTGAAGAACGCGGCTGAGCATCCTGAGAACCTGCAGGGTCATGTGCTTGCTGCCAAGGCGATTGCAAACCGTGCGGGCGTGTGCGGCATGATTGCGGGTCAGAGCCTGGATCTGTCCAGCGAGCATATGGCGCCGGACGCCGAGCGCCTTTCGTACATCCATATGCATAAGACTGCAGATCTGCTGACTGCGCCGCTGATGGCAGCGGCATATATTGCAGGCGCAAGCGAGGAACAGATTGAGGCGCTGCGCCGCTTTGGCTACTGCGTGGGCATTGCCTTCCAGATTGACGATGATCTGCTGGATGTAGAGGGCGACGCGGCTGTCCTTGGCAAGCAGACCGGCATGGACGCCCAGCGCGGCAAGATGACCTGGCCGGCGCTGATGGGTGTGGAGGCTTCGCGTCAGCGCAGCGCGCAATTGTGGAATGAGGCGGAGAAAGCCATTTCCATCTTTGGCGAGCGCGCATGGTTCATGCGCGGCTTTGCAGCGCAGATGCGTATCCGCAAGAGTTGATCGGCTGCATGGAATCATGCGGCCTTGCGGGTATATTTGTTTCACAAAATGCAAAGAAGATGAGTGAGTAACAGGAGGAACACTTGTGAGCGTAGTGCTTGAAATTCTGAGCAACCGGATGATTCAGGCGGGCTTCTTGGCTTGGGCGATTGCACAGGCACTGAAGGTTTTGCTGACGCTGATCATCAGCAGAAAATTCGACAGTACCCGCATCTGGGGCTCTGGCGGTATGCCGAGTTCTCATTCGGCAACGACCTGCGCCATGATGATGATGATCGGTTTTTCCGAGGGTTTTAACTCAGCCGTGTTTGCGCTTGCATTTGCGTTCAGCGCTGTTGTGATGTATGATGCGGCGGGCGTTCGCCGTTCTACGGGAAAGAATGCGGCTGTGCTCAATCGACTGATTGATAAGCTCTACACAGATGGAAGCTTTGATGAAGAGCACCTCAAGGAACTCGTCGGCCATACGCCGATCCAGGTGCTGGCCGGCGCGCTGCTGGGCATTCTCATCGGCACGCTGATGGCGTAAACTGTCTGGTGCTCGCTGTGCGCAATTTTGCGTAATCTCTATTATACAAAACCATGGAAGAAGACGCGTAAGGAGGCGCTGTGAATGGAGCTTTTATCCACGATTCATGGGCCTGATGATGTAAAAAAGCTGTCTGCCGCCGAGTGCGATGCGCTCGCCAAGGAGATTAGGCAGACGATTATCGATACCGTATCCAGACAGGGCGGCCATCTGGCGTCCAATTTGGGCAATGTGGAACTGACGATTGCGCTCCATCGTGCATTCAATAGCCCGACGGACAAGCTGCTCTTTGACGTCGGCCATCAGACCTATACCCATAAGCTACTCACCGGCAGGCAGGATATGTTTTCAACGCTGCGCTCCTATCAGGGCATGAGCGGTTTTCCGTGCCGCGCGGAGAGCGAGCATGATCATTTTGATACTGGCCATTCGTCCACGGCGATTTCGATGGGCCTTGGCCTCGCGCGTGCACGCGATCTTAAGCATGAGGATTATCATGTTGTGTCGGTTGTGGGCGATGGGGCGCTGACCGGCGGCATGTGCTATGAGGCGATGAACGATGCGGGCGATGGGAAGACCCGTCTCATCGTCGTGCTCAATGATAACGAGATGTCCATCTCTAAGAATGTCGGTGCGCTGTCGGAGTATTTCAAGCATCTGCGCGCCAGCGCATCGTGGTATGGCGGAAAAAAGCATATCAAGCATCGCCTGCAGAGCATTCCGCTGCTGGGTAAGCCGATCGCAGATATGATTGAGAAGGCCAAGAACATGATCAAATCCGTCGTCACAGAGGGTGAGATGTTCGAAGCATTCGGTTTCCGCTATCTCGGTCCGTTTGATGGACACAATATCGAAGAGATGACCCGCGTGTTTGAGGAGGCCAAGCGAATTACCGATACGCCGCTGCTTATTCACGTGATCACCAGGAAGGGAAACGGTTATGACCTGGCTGAACGTCAGCCGGAGAAATTCCATGGCGTAGCGCCTTTCCGCGTGGAAAATGGTCTCAGGCGCAAGCAGTCCTCTGGGGAGAGCGCTGCACAGGTGGCCGGCAAGGCGCTTTGCGATCTTGCTGCGCAGGATGCGCGCGTCGTGGCGATCACGGCGGCTATGGCAGGCGGTACGGGTCTTTCGGATTTTGCTGAAAAGTATCCCGATCGATTCTTTGATGTGGGTATCGCCGAACAACATGCCGTCTCTATGGCGGCAGGCCTTGCGCACGAGGGTATGCGACCGTATTTTGCGGTCTATTCCACGTTCCTTCAGCGTGCGTATGACCAGATTGTGCATGACGTCTGCCTGCAGAATCTGCCGGTGACTATTCTCTCGGATCATGTGTCGTTGGTCGGTGACGATGGCAAGACGCATCACGGCGTGCTGAGCGTTCCGATGCTGCTGAGCATTCCGAATTTGACGCTGCTCGCTCCGCGCGATACGGATTCCATCCGCGCCTCGATGGGCGCTGCGCTTGGTGTGAACGGTCCGTGCGTGATTCAGTATCCCAAGGACGGCATCGCGCCGTACTCAAAGGATATTGCGGGAGCGCCGCTGACCGTCGGCAAATGGCAGACGCTGCGGGAGGGCGGGGATTGCACGGTGCTTGCCTATGGGCGCATGGTCAAGCACGCGATGGAAGCGGCGGATATGCTGAAAGAAGAGGGCATTCACGTCGGTGTGATCGATGCCTGGAGCCTCAGACCCATGGATATGAACTGCCTGAAGGCGCTCTTTGAGCGAAATGCGCGGATTATCACCATTGAAGAGGGGGAGACGATCGGCGGCTTTGGTTCAGAAATTGCCAGACTCTGCGTAGCGTATGGCGCGCAGCAGCCGGCGGCTATTCTGGGTCTGCCCAATCGGTTTATCGCGCATGGAACGGTTGATCAGCTTCTGGAAGAATGCGGACTGTCGAGCGCGCAGATTGCACAGCGTATCAGGAATGCGATTGAGATGACGGAGAAGAAAAATGCCTGATAAGAAAAGGGTAGATGTGGCGCTGGTGGAGCGCGGTCTGGCTGCGAGCCGCGAAAAGGCGCAGGCGCTGGTGATGTCCGGCGTTGTCTATATCGGAGAAAACAAAGTGACCAAGGCGTCCGTTTCCGTGATGGATACGGATGAGCTGATCGTTCGCCAGATGGGCACGGGCTATGTCAGCCGCGGCGCGCTCAAACTGGAAAAGGGCCTCAAGGTCTTCGGCGTAGATCCCACGGGCATTGTCGCCATGGATCTGGGCGCGTCGACCGGCGGTTTCACGGACGTCCTGCTCAAAAATGGCGCGGCGCATGTCTATGCCATCGATGTGGGCTATGGCCAGCTGGACTGGAAGCTGCGCAACGATGCGCGCGTGACGGTCATGGAGCGCACCAATGCCCGCTATCTCAAGGCGGAGGATCTGCCACTGCATCCAACGCTGGGCGTGATGGACGTCTCGTTCATATCCATCACCAAGATTCTGCCGGCTGCGGCCGAGATTATGGGTGAGGATGGCGCGTTCATTTCGCTCATCAAGCCGCAATTCGAGGCGGGACGCGACCGCGTGGGCAAGAAAGGTGTTGTGCGAGATAGCCAGGTCCATCGGGATGTGATCAGTGAGGTGCTCAGCTTCATTGAAAACGATCTGGGCTGGGCGGCACAGGCGCTGTCCTTCTCGCCGATTCGCGGCCCGGAGGGCAATATTGAGTTCCTGGTGCATATCCTGCCCAAACACAGGGCGACGCACAGCGTAACGCCTCAGGAGATTGACGAGATTGTCGAGGCGGCTCATGCAAGCCTTCATGATTAAGGAGGAGTGCGCTTGATCAAAAGAGCGCTGTTTTATCTCAATAAGAGTAAGATTTCTGCCGCAGGGATCGTTTGCCATGCGGCTCAGCTTTGCCGCGAACGTGGGATTGAGCCCTGCTGTTTCAGCGAGGATGAGTCCTGGCTCAGGGAGCATGGTGCGCTGCCGGATGCAGCGTTTGTCGAAGGCCCTGTGCCCGGGCAGATGGATATCATTCTGGTCTTCGGCGGCGACGGCACGATGCTGCGCGCGCTGGATTCCTATGTCGGCTGTAATATTCCCATGCTTGGCGTGAATCTGGGGCGTATGGGCTTTCTGCTGGAAACGCAGCCGGATGAGCTGGCTGAGGCGCTGGATCGCATCAAGGCAGGCAGGTACGAAATCGAGCGTAGAATGATGCTGCGCGTGGAGGGTGAGTGCGCCGGAAAGAAGATCTGCGCGCATGCGACCAACGAGGTTTCCATTTCCCGCGGCCTCTCTCAGCGTATGATCGCACTGGACGCTTATGTGGGCGATATGCTCGTGGATCATTATATTGCCGACGGTCTGGTGCTCTCCAGTCCGACAGGCTCCACGGCCTATTCGCTTTCTGCCGGCGGCCCGATCATCGCGCCTGATGTGCAGTGTTTCCTGCTCAATCCGATTTGTCCGCATACGCTCACATCCAGGCCAATTGTGCTCTCCGCAAAGGAGCGTGTCCGCCTTAAAATCCACATGAAGGAGATGCGGGAGGGGATTCAGCTCTCCGTGGATGGACAGGCGATCTGCGAAATGCGCAACATGGAGGAGATCAGCGTCATTCGCTCGCCGCATGATGCGCTGCTCATCCGCTTTTCAAAGGAGAGAAACTATTATTCACTGCTGAAGGATAAGCTTTCGCAATGGATTCTGTAATTCCGGCATGCTGCCGGAAAACCACATAGAAGTCAAAGGAGGCCGCTATGAAAGCAAAACGTCAGGCGCTGATCCGTGAGATTGTGGAGGCGCAGAGCATTCAGACTCAGGAAGAATTGGCGGAAGCGCTGCGCGAGCATGGCATGATGGTCACACAGGCCACGGTTTCCCGTGATATCCGTGAGATGCATCTGCTCAAGGTGCTTGCCGATGATGGCAGCTATCGCTATGCGACGATGGAAAAGAACGAAACCGGCGTGGGCGACCGCCTCATCCGTATGCTTGCCGACTCCGTTGTGGAGATGAACAGCGCCAACAATCTCATCGTCATCCGCACGCTGCCTGGCAGCGCGCATGTGGCTGCCGAGGCGATCGATAACCTGAAGTGGCCGGAGATGCTGGGCACCATCGCAGGCGACAATACGATTCTGGCGATCGTCCGCTCCAATGAAGAGGTGGACGCCGTTATGAAGCGTTTCCGCAGTATCATCAAGTGACCAGCTGACCAATCTGCTGCCATTTCAATGACCATGTCATAAAGCCCGGCATGAGCCGGGCGTGTTTTTGAAGAAAGTGAGTAAGTCCCATGCTGCTGCAGCTGAGTATTTCCAATCTGGCGCTGATTGACGCCATGAGCATCGATTTTGCGCCCGGCATGAATGTTATGACCGGCGAAACTGGCGCGGGCAAGTCCATCGTCGTCGATGCGGTCAATCTGGTGCTGGGTGAGCGCGCGGACAGGGAACTGATTGCCAGCGGAAAGCAGAAGGCTCGCGTGGAGGCAGTTTTCGATATCGCGGACAACGAGAAGGTGAAGGCGCTGCTGGAGGAACTCTCTTTGGAGGGCGACGAGGATACTGCGTCCATTTCTCGTGAGCTGACCAGCGCCGGCAAGAATATCTGCCGCATCAATGGCACTGTGGTTCCCCTGCAGACGCTTCGCCAGGTTTCAGCGCAGCTGCTGGATATTCACGGCCAGCACGAGCATCAGCTTTTGCTGGACAGCAAAAACCACATCAGCTATCTCGACGAATACGCATCGGATGAGATTGCGCCGCTGCTTGAGCGCTGCGCGGCTGCGTATGCGTCGTGGCGCAGCTGCGCGCAGAAGCTTTCGCGCCTGCGCAGGAGTATCTCCGAGCGTGAGCAGCGCATCGACATGCTGCGTTTCCAGCTGGAGGAACTGAAAAACGCCCGCCTTGTGGAGGGCGAGGAAGATGAACTCGAGCGTCAGAAGATATTTTATCGCAATGCCGGAAAGATCATGGCAGCCTTTGACGAGGCCTGCGAACTGCTTGATTCCGGCAGCGGCCGCGATAATTCCTCCGCCGTGGAGCTGCTTCGCGAGGGTGTTCGTGCGCTTTCGCCGGTGGCGACGCTGGATAGCCGCTATGAGGCGGTTTTCGCCCGTCTGGACAGCCTGTGCTACGAGGTCGAGGATGCCGTGGGCGAGCTGTGCGGCCTGCGCGAGGAGATGGATTACGACGAGCAGGAAGCCGAGCGCGTGGAAAGCCGGCTGGATCTGCTGCGCCGCCTGAACCGCAAATACGGCGCGACGACGCAGGAGATGATCCGCTATCGCGACAAAATCGCGGCGGAGCTTGATGAGCTGGAGGATTCTGACGAGGCTATGGAGCGCCTGGAAAAGGATTACCGCCAGCAGGGCAAGGCGCTGCAGGAGATCTGTGCGCAGCTCACGAAGGCGCGTCAGGCTGCGGCTAAGCGCTTTGAGCAGAGCATCGAAGGTCAGCTGCACGATCTGGGCATGAAAAATGCCCGCCTCTCCATGGATTTTGCGCCCATGGAGCAGGGTGAGCGCCTCAGTGACCGATTCAGTGCGCAGGGTGTAGACAGGATTGAGATGATGTTCTGCGCGAATCTGGGCCAGCCGATGAAGCCCTTGGCGCGCGTTGCCTCCGGCGGCGAGCTCTCGCGCATCATGCTGGCGCTCAAGAATCTCTCCGC